>DASUNJ010000180.1:0-2945 GCA_036277235.1 Thermoanaerobaculia bacterium
CCAGGAGTTGGGGGCTACGTACCACGATCAGCGCTCTCAAAAAGTCGTTGTTCGTCGGCTGACCAAGCGCTTAGAGGATCTCGGCTACCAAGTCACCCGGAAGGAGGCCGCATAGGAGGCATTTTTCAGAGCAGCGCCGGCGTCTCGCCGGCTCTTTTTCCTGGAAGGCCGGCGTTCCGCCGATTTATCCGGACAAGCCGGCGAGACGCCAGCGCTGCTCTGAAAAAGGGCGCTGCTCTGAAAAAGGGCGCTGTGCGACATTTTTCCCCAATCTTCGGGTGCCCCGCAGGGGCATGAGGAACTCCCAGGGAAAACTGCCTCCAGGATGAGGCGTACCGCGATGTCGTGGTGGGACTCGTCCAAAGAGATCGGGTCCGAAGCTGTGGCGGAAAGGGCGCTCACCGGGCGTGAGCGACGTTGAAAAAGTCGCCGCATGCTATGGCCGTGTTCCCGGAACCTATCCGCGTCGCGCCGATAGATTCCGTGAAGCCGCCGATAGGTTCCGTGGAGCCGCGGAACACGCTCGCGCTCTCGCCGAAAGGATCGGGGAAGCCGCCGATACGTTCGGGGGAGGCGCCGAGCGAGATGGGGATCACTGCGCTCTGGATGGGAGCCTCCCCGATGGAGTTGGGGCTGCCCGCCATCTGGCTGGCAACGGTTCCCACCTGGATCGGAAAGCGCCCATCCAGATGGCGACGGCTCCCACTTGGATGGGGAAGGCCCCCATCTGGACGGGGATGATCCCCATCTGGCTGGCGACGGCTCCTATCTGGATGGGGAAACCCCCCATTTGGCTGGGAAACGCGCCCACCTGGATGGGGATGCCCCCATCCAGATGGCGACGATCCCCATCTGCATCGGGATGGCGCCCATCTCGCCCGCGGAGGATGTGAAGGCAAACAAAAAGCCGTCTGAGCCGGGCCCCAACCCCACTCAGACGGCCACTCCCGAGACCGATGGCACGACCTAGGAAGTGAGGGAAGTATAGCTCGAAAGGCCCGGGGGCGCGAGAGCGCCCCCGTTTTTGTCCCTGACGGCGAGAGAGGCCGTCTTCAGTTGTCGTACAGCTCGGCCACGGGCAGGATCTCGATCCTGGTCGGCTTGACCGGGATCTTCTGGATGATCTTGTCGGCTTCGGTGATGTCCGCCGCGACCGGGCTGTTGTAGGTCTTCGGGCTCGGCGCGTCTTTCTGGAGCATCTCCTGCACCTGCGCCGCGTTGTCGGTGATCACCACCGCGGCGAAGTTGTTCAGGCTCAGGTACTTCTTGACCGCCGCGTTGACCTCTTCGACCTTCATCGTGCGCAGGCGCTTGTCGACCTCGTCGATGAAGTACGGCGTGCCGTAGAGCTCGCTGTCCATCTGGTAGCCGAGGCGGTCGGGCAGGCTCTGGACCCAGAGCTTGGTGTAGTTGAGGAGGAAGTCGCGGGTGAGCTCGAACTCTTCCTGCGTCAGGCCGCGGTCGAGCAGCCGCTGCACTTCGTACATCCCGGCGCGCAGCGCGAACTGCGCGTCCGTCGGGACGACCGGACGGATCCAGACCGAGAAGAACTGCTGCCGGCGCGGCACGTTCGGTGTCGGGTTGCTGGTGAAGGGCGGGGCGGCGTAGTACTCGATGTAGGAGTAGTCGCCGTAGTTCAGTCCGCGCGCGCCCCGGAGCTGCTGCATGAGCCGGCCGTGGGCGGTGCGGTGCTCGCCGAGGAAGCTGTTTGCCACCATCAGCGGGAAGTAGTCGGCGTCGGCGCGGGTGATCGGAAGCGGGAAGCCGAAGTGCAGTCCCACCGAGCCGGTCTCTTTTTCCACGATGACGAAGTTGCGGCCCTTGACCGTGGGCGCCGGAGGCAGTTGCGTCCGTCCCCCCTGGCCCTTGGGCAGGGCGGCGAGGTCCTTCTGCAGCTTTTCGACGTAGCCCTTGGGATAGCCGCCGGCCACGCCGAGCATCAGGTTCGCCTGGGTGAAGTTGTCGCGGTAGAACTTCTTGACGTCGTCGATGGTGATGTTCTTGAGCCCTTCGACCGTGCCCGCGTAGGGGTGGCCGTAGGGGTGGCCTTTCCAGAGCTGGGTCTGGAGCGCCTCCAGGCCGAGCATCTCGTCGTTGCTCGGCAGCGTGTTGGTCAGGAAGGACTGGAGCTGGTCCTTGTTGCGCTGGAAGTCCTGCTCGGCGAACGCGGGCTGGAGGAGGACCTCTTCCAGGAGCGCCGTGTACTCCGCCAGCTTGTCGCGGTGGACCAGGCCGGAGAAGAGGGTGACTTCGCGGTCGCCGCCGGTCTGGATCGTGGCGGCCATCGGGTAGAGCGCCTCGAGGAGCTCGGTGTAGGAGCGCTTCTGCGTGCCGGACTCGCCGATCATGGAGGCCGTGAGGGCGGCGAGGCCCTCCTTGCCCTTGGGATCGTGGATCGAGCCGACGTCGAACATCAGGCGGATGGCGACCAACGGCGACTCGCTAGGCTGCGCGACGACCTGGATGCCGCCCGTCTGGCCTCCGGCTTGCGGCGCGGCCTGATCGGCCGATGCGCCGGTGACGGACAGGGCAAGGGAGAGGACCGCTGCCGTGGCAGCCTTCTTGAGATCAATCATGGTTGGCACCTCCCTGGCTCCCCGGGGCGGCCGGCGATTTTCCGGTCGAATCGGCCGCCGCCTTGTGCGAAAGGGTGACGTAGGTCTCGTTCTGCGGCTGGAAGACTTCGCGAGCGACGCGCTGGATGTCCGCCGGCGTGACCTTGTCATACTGGTGGAAGACGCGGTTGATGGAGCCCACGTCGCCGGCCACGGCGATGAAAGTGGCGGCCTGGTTGGCCGCCGCGCCGGGGGTGTCGAGGCCGAGCGCGAAGGCGTAGCGCAGGTGCGACTTGATGCGGTCCAGCCGTTTCGGGTCGACCGGCTTCGCCGCGAGCTCCGCGATGTAGCGGTCCACGGTTTCCTTCACCTGCGGCACGAGGTCTTCGG
>DASUNJ010000181.1:0-15516 GCA_036277235.1 Thermoanaerobaculia bacterium
CATAGGAAGGATGGCGGAAATCCGGTGGCTCCAGCCGAGCTTCCCCCACCTCCTGAGGGAATGGGAGGACCTCCCCAGGGGGGAATAGCGACGGCGATAAGATCTCTTGGCGAGGAGAGAGTGGATAACGATTCAGAATGGGCTCGGGCCTCAGGAGGCCTAACGAGATGAGGTCCTCGGAGGTGAGTGACGGGCTCAGGCACTGATACTTGTAGGCCTCCGCTAGTGCTGCCTCCAAGAGCCTTCTGTCGCGCTTCACGCGAAGATGTTTTTGTAGGGAAAAGACGAGGCGCTCGAATTCCGCTTCGTCCCCCCAGATCCCGGTAACAATCTCCGGCAGCCCCTGCCGGTAGCCCTTCACGCCAACCACGAGTTGCCGGATTTCGGATACCTTTCGCAGGTCGTTCTTCAGCCCTGTTTCCCTGGCATCCTCTGAATCATCCCCGTCCAGCAGCAACCGTAGGATCCGACCCAGCGCGTCGCTTTGTACCCGGAGAAGGATGGCCGTACTAGAGGGCAGGGACGATCGCCACTCCGACTCGCTGCGGGATGGGCGTAGCAGATCGTCCACTGCTTTCAGGACGCCACCGGCGACCTGCACGTCGCCCCGAATACGCAGGTGGTCCGGCTGAATTTCGATCGCAATGGCGGCGTCGCGGAAGAGGCCACCAGCATCCTTGAAGACCCTGCCTCCATCCCGAAGGAAGAGGAAGATGGTCGATCCACTCATCATAGGACGCCGGAGGACGCGTCGGATGGCGGCGAAAAGCACATTATCCCTCAGAGCATGGTGCCAGTTCTCCCGGCGCAGGAAGAGACTGCGGCGTAGCAGCCCCTCTGAGCGGCTGATGACAGCAAGGCCGGGCTCAGGGTGGGCGACAAGCAAATCGCCAAAGACCGCCACTTGGTAACTTTCGCCGGAACAGGTATCCGCAAGGACCTTCTGTGCGGGCAGTTCGCCCGAGGCCTTCTCAACAAAATTCTGGAACGCCCGCGTGTCTCTTAAGGGCACGACCAAGACATGCTCCCCACCCGTGTCCCCAGCGCTAAAGAGCACGCCGCGTCTGGTGTCTATGCCATATCTTCGCAAGTCGGCGAGTTTCTCTAGAGGAATTCCCTTTTTGGCAAGTTTGCGTTTCAGATCCCGCACTTGGGTCGCTATGGCGCCGGACTCATCCGGGGCGTAGAGAGCTTCGCGAAAAAGAGATTCCGTCTTACTCCAGACGCTGTCGAGATCACCAGTGGCTAGCAGCAGCAGGTTCTCCCTTGGCACGTAACGAAGCTCATCGGCCAATGACACCCTACGTAATAACCGGCTGTAGCCCAAGGCAAGGGTCAACACGATGATCAGCAGATAGAAAAAGGCGATCGGGGATCGGCGAAAGGAGCGCGGCAGGCTCATGAGCCCGTCAGCTTCTTTCGTGTGCCGGCCCGATTCGCTTGGTTGGCGTTCCGGGCTGTCTGCGGATCCGGTGGATTTAGTTGGTCGGTCACCCACGCCTGGAGGTCTACCGAAGTCAGCGACTTCCTGGCCAGCGCCGAGTCGATCCGCTGCAGGACCTCGGGTTGCGGCCGGTCGAGCCGAGCCCGTGAGCGGAAGAGTTCCCCGAGCCTCAGACAGGTCACGAGTTCCTGCTGGGGAGAGAGCTTAACGAACTCTTGGGCGCGAAGTTTACTGAGGAGGTCCATAGTTAGAGCCAAGGTCAAGTAGGTGAGTTGCCGGTCGCCCCTAATGCGGGAGACAGCTTGGCTGAAGCCCTTGTCCTCATAGGAGATTCCGTTCGGCCCCGGACGCGGGATCTTTAACTCCGAGAGGAGAGTAATTGTCTGGACGTGCTTGCCGTCGCGTTCGATTTCTGCTGTATTGAACAGGACTAAGTCCGGATCGAGGTGGAGCGGCTTTAAGTGTTCGAGAGCGGCATCCGGATATAGCCAATCACTGTCATGTTCCTGTGGCTGTACCTTGACAAGCCCATGGAAGGCGGTGTTCAGTGTTACGCGAAAGCGCGAGGAAATCTTGCGCAATTGAGCCTCGTTCTCCAGTCCCCCACCCTGGAAGGACAAGACAACATAGACCTGCGACTCGGAGTTTTGAACCGTTTCCTGATGAACTTTGTACAGTTCCTCCGCAGTTGCAGCCAAGACGAAAGCGCCGACCTGTGCGGCGACGAGGCGCCAGCCCGCCTTTTCGATTCTGGAATGCCGACGCTGCCACCAAACCAATAGGGCGCAGACGATCACAAGCACCATCGTGCGCCAGTAGCCAGCGGCCAGACAGACTAGGAGCGAGAAGCCGTAGAGGAAGAGGAACTTGGGCCGCTGTCCGTTGCTGGCGTACTGGGCGAACCTCTTTGCCATCTCACCAAAAAAGCTTTTCCAGAAGGCAATGCCTACTGCGAGGGCCGAAAGCATGAGGACCACCAGGACATTGCCATCCCAGAGTGAGACTGGGATCTCCGAGGAGAGGAGCTTTCTCAAAGCGTCGATCAAAGGCTCCATCGTTATCTCCCGCTGCCGAACTTGGAGAGTATCTTACCAACAACAAGTTCGCTCTAGCAACAACGCGGGCAGACTGGCCCAAGACACTGCCCGAAGACGCATCGAGCGTAAGAGGATAGCTGCCGAGCACTACGTATTCGCGCTGCACTTCGAGCCCGGCACCGACATCTCTTGTTCCGGGGTCAGCGCCTCGATCTTTGAGGTGGCGTGAATCAACCAGCGCGGCGGTGGCGCCACGGGCAAGGGCCGCCCCGTGCGGCTGAGCGAGTAGTTGGAGGCGAAGCGCCATTAGGAGGAGGTGGAGCTGAAGCAATAGTCCCGTCCTTGCAATCCATCGCCTGCTATACGGATTGCCGATCCGCCAGCCGCTCCTGCGCCGCAAGCAGTGCCTGGAGAACCTCCGAAGAGTTGCGGAGGTCCGTCAAGTCAATCCGCCGTTCCTCGCTTCCCCGCGCGACGATGCGCGCCTTGCCGTCTCTTGGAGGTCAATGCGCTCGACATCCGGCCAGGGGGCGAAGAGCTGAGGGCGGAAGCGGCTGCGGACCCGGATTCCCGCCTCGTCGATGCGCAGCGATCGGCGAGGCCCGATGAAGCCCAGGAATTGGCGGTGGAAGAGTCCTAAGGCAAGCGTCAAGAGAGCCGTCAGGACGACAGGCCGCTGCAGATGACCGGTGTGGTGCCAATGCTCAAACGCCTCGGCGGCCAGCACGCCTGCCGCGAAGATCTCGAACCAATCGATCCCCTTGTGATGTGGCGCGTGCGTTCGCCAGACCGCGGCCACTTCCTTCACCAACATGCGCAGGAGCAGGATGCTCACCGCCAGCTCTACCAATGCCAGCACGAGCCCGAAACCCTGCTCGCCGCTCCGCAGACGGTTCACTCCCGCGCCGATGAGCATGGCCGCGGGCAGCACGTGAGGCAGCTTCTGAAGCCATCTCCGGCGCTCGCGGCGCAGCGAGATCAGAGGGAGTTCGACGGTGTCCATGGCTGAAGTGTATAGAATCCCACCATATCAAGGGAGGCTCCTCGTGAAACGAAGCCACATGATGGTGCTGATGATGGTGTTGGCCCTTCCAGCCGCCGCGGAGCCCGTCCGCGTCCCGGGCACGGGAGTCAGCCTTCAGCCGCCGGCAGGGTTTGCGCTCGCGGAGGACTATCCCGGCTTTCAGAGCGCCGAGCAGCAGGCGTCGATCATGGTGACCCAGATGCCCGCGCCGGTGGCCGAGATCCGGAAGGCGATGACCAAGGACATGCTGGCGACCCGGGGCATCACGCTCCTCTCGTCCAAGGAGGAGACGGTCGGCGGGCGCGAGGCGCTGCTCCTGCAGGTCGCGCAGAGCGCGGCAGGCACGGACTATCTGAAGTGGATGCTGGTGACGGGCGATCCGAAGGAGACCGTCATGATCGTCGGCACCTTCCCGAAGAGCGCCGGGGAGGAGGTCGGCGCGGCGATCCGCACCGCGCTGCTGACCGCTTCGCTGGCCGCGGCCGCCCCGAGCGATCCGTTCGAAGGGCTCCTGTTCCGCATCACGCCCACCCAGGCGCTCAAGATCGCCAATCGGGTGAGCAACATGCTGATCCTCACCGAATCGGGGAAGATGGGAACTCTCGGCCCCGGTGAACCGGTCTATATTGTAGGCAGCTCCATCCGCCCCGGCGGCAGCGGAGACCTGAAGGCCTTCTCCGAAGCACGCGCGAAGCAGACGGAGCAGATCCAGGACTTGGAGAACCTCAGCGGACGCGAGATCACCATCGGGGGGCTTACAGCCTATGAGCTCCTGGCGGATGCCAAGGACGTGAAGTCCGGCACGGCGATCCGTCTTTATCAGGTGATCGCGCCGGACGACGATGGGGGTTACTTCATCGTACAAGGACTTGTGGGAGCGGACAGGGCGGCCGGGATGCTTCCGGAGTTCCGGCGGGTGACGGAGAGCTTCCGCAAGGCGGACTGATGAAAAAGGAGAGTCCCATGTTGCCAGGACCGGCGCTCAGAATCGCGGTGATCTGCCTGCCTTTGCTGGTGCTCGTCGGCGCTGCACCGAAGCCCGCGCCGATCTCGCCTCATGAGAAGGCGGCCCGGGAGCTCTTGCAGATCGTCGGCGGGGAGGACCTCGCCATGGGGGGAGCCAAGGCGACGATGGCTCTCATCCTTCAAGACCCCGATATGGCTCCTTACAAGGACGAGGTCCGCGGCTGGTTCCAGAAGGTGTTCTCCGAGGCCAACATCGAATCCGAGATGGTGAAGCTCTACATGGACAGATTTTCGGAAAAGGAGCTGCGGGAGATCGCGGCCTTTTTCAAGACTCCCTCCGGGCGGAAGGCGATCGCCGCCATGCCGGATCTGATGGAGCAGGCTGTCGGAATCGGGATGAAACGAGCGCAGGAGCACGGCTATGAGCTCGACGAAATGATCGCGAAGGCGAAAGAGGAGCGCGAGAGCCAGCCCGCGGCCACCGACGCGGAGGCGCAGAAGCGCACCCTCGCGGACATCCGGAATACGGGCACGGCCATGTTCAGTTGGCTGACCGATCAGGTTGGAGCCGCGGCTGCAGGGCAGTCGCAGACCGAGATCGGCGACATCGATCTCGATGACTACCCTGTGCTCTCCCACGACGAGGTCCAGTCGATTCTGCTTCCGCAGTACATGCAGACGGTCCCGGAGAGGGATGGCTGGGGCCATCCTTACGAGTATTACCTCAATGTCGAAAACCCCCTGGCGAAGCACGTCATGGCCATCCGCAGCCCGGGTCGGGACGGCAGGTTCTCGGCCGACGACTACACCGTGACTTCGTTCGACCCCGATGAGCTCGACGAGGACATCGTCTGGGTGGATGGATTCTTCGTGCGCTGGCCCCAGAAGAAAGAGAATTGAACCTTGGCGGGTTCGCCGGGCTCCTTGCGTAGATCAGGATGGGAGGGGGAACGGGAAAACGACAAGGAGCTCACGACATGAAGAAGATCGCGACCGCCATGATGAGAGCGCTGTCCATCCGCCGCAGGGACCCTGGCTACGGCTGGTGGGGCTACCACCAGATCTGAGGAAGCCGAGGTTGCAGGAGGTGCATGCTCAATCGAGAGATGATTGCAGAGTTCCGGCGTGATCCCGTGAGCTACCTCGACCGGACGTTTCCGGCCGCGGGAGACGCCTTCTGGTTACCGGGCCGCCAGCTCTGCGTGGCAGAGCCGGCGGTGGCCCGCTCCATCCTGATCAACGGCGACGGGCTGTACGAGGAGGCCGCCGACTTCTTCCACACGCGGCGCGGCGTGTTCGGTCCGCGCCAGGCGCAGATCCAGATCGGGCGTTCGGCGCGGACTCTCCTGCGCGGCTATCTCCTCGCCCACGCGGGCGAGCTGGCGGAATCCGTGCGGAGGCTGCCGCCGTCGAGCGAGTGGCCCGACAGCGGCAACCGGCTCGTCTACCGGCACTTCTTGGACATCCTGATCTCGCCGGACAGTCCAGCCCCGCTGCGGCGGATGATCGATGCGGTCATGGAGCGCGCGGTGCTGGCCGGGGCGCGCGACCGCTACTCCCGCCTGCGCCGGGCGGTGTTCCGGTTCCGGGTGGAGAGGGCGCTGGTGCGGGAGGTGGAGGAGCGGAGGAAGCGTGCTGGCGAGCCGATAGACCTGCTCGACGTGGTGGTAAAAGGAGGGGGACCGGACGCGCCGGCCGCGGAGCTGGCCGAGGTGTTCCTGTCGTTCGTCTTCTCGATCGGGGGCTCGGTCGGCTTCGTCCTCGGCTGGTCGGTCTGGCTGCTGGGCACGAACCCGCGCACCGAGGCGCCGCCGGCCTCGGTGGTGATGGAGGCGCTGCGGCTGTGGCCGGTGGCCTGGATGCTTGAGCGCCGGCCGGCCCGGCCCCACGAGGTGGCTGGCATCGAGGTCAAGCCGGAGGACCTCGTGGTCGTCTGCCCCTACCTGGTGCACCGGCACCCGCGCTTTTGGGACGATCCGGCGAGCTTCCGGCCGGAGCGCTGGGCTGGCTCCCCCGACCTGCAGGCGTTCATCCCGTTCGGATGGGGACCGCACACCTGCGTCGCGGGCTCGCTTTCCACGCAGCTCGTCGAAGACATCCTCGAGATCCTTCTCGACGGCCACGAGCTGACCGTCGCGCCCCGGGAAACCCGGCCGTCCATGGGTCCGGCGCTCGCCCCACCCAGGTTCACGCTGGGCCGGCGCCCGCAACGGCCTTGAAGCCAGGCGTATGGACCGGGCACCCGAGGAATCCGATCTCGTCCGCGACCTGCGCGCCCGGAACCGGGCGGAAGGGGGCGTCTTCTGGATCTCGGAAGGCGAGCTGGCCGTGTTCGATTCCGAGGTGGCTCAGAAGGTCAACGCGCTCAACTACGCCGATCTGACCCTGCCCGACAAGCTCGCCGACGCGCTGCGCAGCCGCAAGGGAGATCCGGTCTCCTGGAAGCAGGTGCGCTCGGCCCTGATCGCGCAGCTCCGGCGCCTGTCGGCCGCCGAGGAGGTCGGCAAGCTCGCCGGCCGCATGCGCGAGCTGATCGACGCGCGGCTCGACCGGCCCCTCGATCTCGTCTGGACGACGCAGCAGGTGTGCACGCAGGCGCTCCTGTCCACCGTCATAGACGGGCTGCCGCCGGCCGGCAAGGCGAGCCTCCTGCGCGATCAGGATTTCAAGCTCGCCCGGCTGTTGCGCACGCGACCGGGTGGCGATTCATTCTGGCAGGACATCCGCTCGATCTGGGTCCAGATCGGCGCGGGAAACGCGGTTCGCCGTGAGCTGCGCGGCAGGGCCAGGGGCCGCAGGCCGCGGAAGCTCGACCTGGCCGATCCGATCGTCGACCTGCTGCCGGAGCTTGGCCTGGACCGTGGAGTGGACGCGGTCACCACGGTGCTCACCGCCATCGCCGGTCCACCGGGAGCCGTCGCGGTGAGCCTGCTGTACGAGCTGACCTGCCGGAGCGATTGGGCGGCCCGGCTGACCGCCGAGCTCGAGCCGCTCCCGCTGGAGCAGTTCCATGGCGCGCCGACCCAGTCAGCCCCGGAGACCCACCGCTTCGTCAAGGAGGTCTTGCGCTTCTGGAGCCCGCCGGTGCTCATGACCCGGAACGCGCGCACGGACATCCACCTCGAGCAGGCGACCCTGAAGCCCGGCGACCGCTATCTCCTCAGCCCCTATTTGATCCATCACGACCCGAAGAGCTGGAAGGACCCCGACACCTTCGACCCGGACCGCTGGCTGCCCGAGGCGGAGCGCGGCCCCTGCCCCCATGCCAGCTATGTCCCGTTCGGCTGGCCGCCCAAGGCATGCATCGGCGCCACGCTGGGCACCACCCAGCTGATGCTCCTCTGCCACCTCTTCCTGACGCGCTACCGCATCCAGGTGGAGGACCCCGAGTCGGTGCGCATGCTGCTGGCCGCCGTGCCCATGCCCGTGGGCTTCCGCGGGACGATCGCGCGGCGCTGACGCCGATTCTGAGCCGGCTGAGAAACAGTGGTCTCGTCGAGACGTATATAGAGGAGTCGCAGGAAGGCCCGGCACGTAAGTACTACCGGCTGACGCCCCGCGGCCGCGACGACCTTCATCGGATGAATCAGCATTGGGACAGCCTCCACCGAGCCATCTGCCACTGAGCACACCCATGTCGATCGAACTGCGTATTGACGATCTCTCCAAGACCTACGGCAACGGCGTAAAGGCATTGCAGAACATCAGCCTGACCATACCGGTGGGGATGTTCGGGCTGCTTGGCCCGAATGGCGCCGGGAAATCGACGCTGATGCGGACTCTGGCGACGCTGCAGGAGCCGGATGAAGGGAGCATCCGATTGGGAAACCTCGACGTCATTCGGCAGAAGGAAGCCGTGCGCCAGACGCTCGGCTACCTGCCGCAGGACTTCGGTCTGTATCAGGACATCGCGGCCGAGAAGCTCCTCGACCATTTCGCGATCCTGGAGGGAATCGTCGACCGCACGGAGCGCCGTTCTGTCGTCGAGGCGCTGTTGCACCAGACGAACCTCTGGGATAGGCGCAAGCAGAAGCTCGGCGGCTTCTCCGGCGGCATGCGCCAGCGCTTCGGCATCGCCCTCGCGCTCCTCGGCAATCCGCAACTGCTCATCGTCGACGAACCGACAGCAGGTCTCGATCCCGCGGAGCGAGTGCGCTTCCTCAACCTGCTCAGCGAGCTGGGAGAGAACAGCATCGTCATTCTCTCCACGCACATCGTCGAAGACGTCTCCGAGCTCTGCACGCGCATGGCCATCATCGACAAGGGACAGATCCTGCTGGAAGCGGAGCCGCTCCGCGCGGTCGAGACGATGCGGGGGAGCGTGTGGGAACGGGTCGTGGCGAAGGACGAGCTGCCGGCAATCGAGCGTGACTACAACGTGCTCTCGACGAAGCTGCTCGCGGGAAAGACCGTCGTCCGCGTCTATGACGAGACGCAGCCCTCGCCCGCGTTCTACGCCGTCGGGCCCGAATTGCACGACGTCTACTTCAGCGTCATGGGTGGCCACTACCGTCGTCCCGCCGCACTCGAGGCAGTACGATGACGAAGCTACTCGCAGTCTTCCGTTTCGAGCTCGCCTATCACTTCCGCCGCGCTTCGACTCTCTTCTACTTTCTGATCGTCTTCAGCATGTGCAGCATGATCATGCAGGTCATGGCCGGAGGGCCGCGCGACGACGGCAGCTTCAACTCCCCGTTCACCTTGCTGGCGACCACAGTCTTGGGGAGCATGCTGGCGCTGGCGATGATGGCCGGCTTCGCCGGCGATGCCGCGGCGCGCGACACGGATACCCGCGCCGACTCACTCTTCTACACCTCGCCGGTCGGGAAGCGCGCCTACATCCTCGGTCGCTTCCTCGGCACGTTCACGATGAGCGCGCTGCTGCTGCTCGCGTTTCCTGCAGGGTGCCTGCTCGCGAGCGTCATGCCTTGGGTCGATCCCTCGAGGCTCCTCCCGATTCGCCTCTCCGCCTATCTTGCCCCTTACTTCTTCTTCGCACTGCCGAATGCGTTCGTAGGAACGGCTCTGCTCTTCGGCGCCGCGCTGGTCACCCGTCGCGCGACGGCGAGCTATGCGGCCGGCGCGTTTCTCTTCTTTTCCGCATTGATCTGCGGAAAGTTGCTGGCGCCGCGGCTGGGCGTCAGCGTCGCGACGCTGCTCGACCCGCTCGGCTTCACCACCATCAACTCGCTCCTGCTCTCACTGACTCAACTGCAGAAGGACGCGTTCGTCGTGCGGCTCGACGATGAGCTCGTGACCAGTCGGCTGCTCTGGATCGCAATTGCGACGAGCGCCATGGCGGCGGCGCACGCGCGCTTCCGCTTCGCCCATCACGCCGTCGGTCGCGAATCGACGGCAGTCACTTCGAGGCCGACCGGCGCAAGCCGCGCCGGCGCGATCACGAGCACGGTACCGGCGGCACGGCGTGTATTTGACGCCTCGACGAGGCTGCGCCAACTGCGCGCGATCACGGTGCGCTCGTTCCGGGAGCTCCACGCCAGCCGCGCGTGGTGGATCGTGCCGCTCCTGGCGCTCCTCTTCATCCTGCAGGCGCCGGCGCTCGCCACGAGCCGTCTCGGAGTTCCCGGACCATTGACGACCGCTCGCCTGGTCGAATTCCTCACCGGCGACATCTCCATATGGGTCACATTGCTCATCGCGTTATCGGCCGGAGAGCTGGTGTGGCGCGAGCGCGGTGCGCGCATGCACGCCCTCGCCGGCGTTACACCTGTAGCCGACTCGCTCTCGGTCACCGGCAAGTTTCTCGGGCTCGCGTTGATGCTGGCCGCCGCGCTCACAATCTTCCTGGCCGCGGGACTCGCGGTTCAGACGATCTACGGCGCCGATGAATACGACCTCGTGCTCTACGCACAACTCCTCTACGGATTGCTGCTGCCCGAGTATCTGCTGTTCGCGGCGTTCGCGATGATCATTCACGTCATCGTGAATCAAAAGTACGTGGCCAACGTGGTCGTCGTGCTCACCCCTTTCGCCAGAGACCTTATTCAGAGCCTCGGCGTCGAAAACAAACTGCTGCTGTACGGCAGTCTGCCGGCGTGGATGCACTCGGAGATCTCCGGCTTCAGTCCGGGGACGGAAGCGCGCCTCTGGTTCACCCTCTACTTCGGCGGTTGGGCGCTGCTCTTCGCGCTCGCGGCGTACCTCTTCTGGATTCGCGGCGAGGAGCGCGGCCTGCGGCAGCAAATCGCGCTCGCGCGCCGACGCGTCACCCGCGCGTCCGCGGCGATCGGCGCAACGGCGCTCTCCATCATCGTCGGCGCCGGCGCGTTCATCTTCTACAACACGCACGTCCGCCACGATTTCCTCACGACCGCGGAGACGGAGCAGCGCCGCGCCGAGCTCGAGCGTCGCTACGGCCGCTACGCGTCCCTCCCGCAGCCGATCCTCGCCGCAACGAAGCTGCACGTCGAGTTCTATCCGCGGCACCGTGAGGCGACGATCCGCGGCACGCATCGTCTCGAGAATCGCAGCGACGCGCGAATCGACACGATCCAGGTCGCCACTTCACCGGATGCCGACACGACGATCGTTTCCTTCGACCGCCCATCGCGCCTTACCGTCGACGACGATCTGCATTACAGGATCTACAAGCTCGATCAGGCGCTGGAACCGGGAGAGTCGCTCGAGATGCGCTTCGGCGTCGCGATCGCGACGCGTCTGTTCGAGAGCCGGTCGACTCCGCCGGTCGTGCGCAACGGCTCGTTCATCACGCACCGGCCGCGCGACGGCGTGCACTGGCTGCCGGACGTCGGCTATCCGACCGCTCGTGAGCTCGATGACCCCGGGATCCGCAAGACATACGGGCTGCGCGAACGCTCACCGTATCCGCGCCTCGGTGAGGTTCCGGTCGGCAGTGAGCAGCGAGGATACGAGGAGATCGAGCTCGAGACGATCGTCGGAACGGACGCCGGCCAGATTGGCGTGGCGCCCGGGATCGCGCGCCGCAGCTGGACGGAGGCGAGCCGCCGCTATGTGCATTACGTCACTGAGGCGCCGATCAGCAACGCCTGGACGATCACCTCGGCGAACTACGCTGTGCATCGTGCGCGGTGGCGCCCTGCAGCAGGGTCACAGCAGCCGGTCGACATCGAGATCTTCCACCACCCGACGCACACAGCGAATCTCGAACGGATGGTCCGCGCGGCGCAGGCATCGCTCGACTACAACACTCGAGCGTTCGGCCCTTACCGATACCGGCAGCTGCGGCTCGTCGAGTTTCCCAGCCATGCATCGGTGGGAGGCATGACCGCGCACAGCAGCCTCGTGATGTATGCGGAAGGCATGTCGCTCTTACGACCCGCGAAGGACCCGCGCAAGATCGATTTCCTGTTTGCCGTCGTCGCCCACGAGGTCGGCCACCAGTGGTGGGGCCATCAGCTCTCGCCGGCGTTCGTCGAAGGGGCGCCGTTCCTCGCGGAGAGCCTCTCCTGGTACAGCGCGATGCTCGCGGTCGAACAGACGCTTGGTCGCGATCACCTGCAGCGGCTGCTCGGCGTGCTGCGCGCCGACTACATGCAACCAAACCAGCCGCGCACCGTCCCGCTGCTGCAGGCGATCGAAGCCGTCGACAGCTATCGCAGAGGTCCATTCGCGATGTACGCGCTGCGCGAGGCCGTGGGCGTCGAGCCGGTGAACCGTGCACTCCGCAATCTTCTGGCGAAGTTCCCGCCGGGACGCCCGCCGTATCCGACATCGCTCGACTTCTACTCCGAGTTGCGCGCCGCGACCCCGGCGTCGTCGCACGCGCTGCTGCGTGATCTCTTCGAAGAGATCACCTTCTGGGAGCTCAGCGCGAAACGCATTGACGTAAGGCCCGGCGGTCAAGGTGCCTACCGCGTGACGCTGCACGTGGACGCACAGAAGCGGAAGGGCGACAACACCGGCACGGAACGGGCGGTAGCGATGGACAATCTCGTCGAAATCCTCATCTACGACGCCGATCGCAAGCCGCTCCACCGCGCGCCGCAACGCCTCCGCTCAGGGCCGCAGACGCTCGAATTCACCCTGCCACGCTCTCCCGCAGGCGCCATCATCGACCCCGATCACGAGCTGCTGGACCGCCAGCCGGCGGACAACGAGATCACGGTGGAATCGACGGAGAGCTTCCGCAAGGTCAACTGACGATAAAAGGAGACCCCCATGTTGCCAGCGCCTGGCTAGCCTCTCACCGCCAGCCATTCGACGAGGTCTCGAACGACCCGCTCCCTCCCGACCTCGTTCAGGACCTCGTGCAGGAAGCCGTCGTAGATCTCCAGGCGCTTGTCGGAGCTTCCGAGGCGCTCGAAGACCTGGCGTGAGCGCTCGGGCTGGGCGATGGGGTCGGCCGAGCCGATCAGCATGAGGGTGGGGAGGCGGATCTCCCCGGCCCGCTTCAGGATTTCCTCCTGCGCCTCTCTCACCTGGAAGAACCAACGGGCGTTGAAGGTCTTGAAGACCAGCGGGTCGGCGATGTAGGCCTCGACGACGGCGGGGTCGTGGCTCAGCGCCTTGGCCTCGATGGGGCTCTTCGTGAGCAGGGTCGGCGCTAGGTGGGAGGCCGCCGTGGCCACCGCCTCCTTGAGGAAGTGGACATCCGTGGCCAGGTGAAGGTAGGGACTGCTCACCGCGAGCGCCGCGAAGGCGTTCGGACGATGGAGGACGTAGCGCAGCGACAGCAGCCCGCCCAGGCTGTGGCCGACCAGGAAGCGGGGAAGTCCATCCTGCGGCAGCTCCGCGACGAAGAGGTCCAGGTCATCCAGATAGTCCTGAAAGCGGAGGACGTGCCCTCGCACCCCCTCGGATTGGCCGTGTCCGCGCAGGTCCAGGGCGTGGCAGTCGTACCCGGCTGCGTTCAGCGCCTCGATCACGTGCGCATACCGGCCCACGTGCTCGGCATAGCCGTGGACCAGGACAACCCGGGCGCGGGGAGTTGGGCAGGGGTAGTGCCATGTGGACAGCGCAAGGCCGTCCCGGGTCCGGAACGAGGAGCGGTTCTCGGGCAAAGGCACGGCGGGAGGGTAACAGATCCTTGACAGCGGACGGAGAGGGGGTCTAGAGTCACCGCGGATGTAAACGGTTACACCGCCGTGAACGATCCCATCCTCCGCCCTTCCCCGCCGCCCGCCGCCACCATCAAAGAGGTGGCCCGAGAGGCAGGTGTATCGGTGGCGACCGTCTCCCGGGTGCTCAACGAGAAGGGGCCGGTGCGGGACGAGACCCGGCAGCGCATCCTGGAGGTCGCGGGCCGCCTCGGCTACTCACCCAACGCCGCGGCCCGCAGCCTGAGCACCCGCAAGACCGGTACGATCGGCGTCCTGCTCCCCGATCTCTACGGCGAGTTCTTCTCAGAAGTGATCCGCGGCCTGGACCTCGCGGCCCGGCGCAGCGGCTACCACATCCTCGTGTCGAGCTCGCACAGCGACCGCAGCGAGGTCGAGGACGTGCTGCGCACCCTGCGCGGCCGGGTCGACGGCCTGATTGTGATGTCGCCCGAGGCGGGGGCCGTGACCCTCCAGGCCAATTTGCCCGGCACGCTGCCCATCGTGCTCCTGAACGCCCGCGCCGAGGGGAGCAGCTTCGACTCGATCAACCTCGACAACTACGGCGGCGCCGCCGCCATGGTCCGGCACCTGGCCGGGCTCGGCCGCCGCCGGATCGCCCACGTCAAGGGCGCGCCGGGCAACAACGACGCCCTGGAGCGCCTGATCGGGTACCGCGACGCCATGCGGTCGATCTTCGGAGCGGCGACGGAGGATCTCGAGCTCGAGGGCGACTTCAGCGAGGAGTCGGGCGACCAGGCCGGCCGCGAGATTCTGAGCATGAATCTCCGTCCCGACGCCGTGTTCGCGGCCAACGACGCCATGGCCATCGGCCTGCTCCACGCCTTCCAGAAGGCAGGGGTGAAGGTCCCTGAGGAGCTCGCGGTGGCCGGCTTCGACGACATCCCCATAGCCCGGTTCCTGACGCCGCCTCTCACGACCGTGGGCGTCGCCATCGCCGATCTCGGCGCCTGCGCGATCGAGCGGCTGCTCCAGGTCATGAAGCGCGGAGAAGGCGCCCGGGAAGGTCAGCACGAGGTGCTGCCTACGACCCTCGTCGTCCGAGGATCGTGCGGCGGTGTCCCTTCCGATACCCCATCAAGGAGGAGTGTATGAGACCCGGCAAGATAGCTTTTCTGCTTCTGCTGCTGGCCGCATTGGCCACATCCGTGGTCCAGGCCCAGACCACCACGTCTTCGATCCGCGGCGTGGTGCGCGACGACTCGGGACCGGTCACCGACGCCACCGTCGAAGCCGTGGGAGCCCGGAGCGGCTTCCGCCACACCGCCACGACCGGCCCGGAGGGCGGCTTCACGCTCGCCGGCCTCGATCCGGGCGTCTACACCCTGACCGTCTCCTCCGGGGCCTACGCGCCCCAGAGCCGCAGCGTGCAAATCCTGATCGGTCAGGACGTGGACGTGAGCTTCATGCTCTCGCCGAGCGAGATGTTCACCGAGGACGTGACCGTCGTCGGCGAATCCGTGCAGCTCCTCCTGGAGACTCGCACCTCCGAGATCGCCACCAACGTCACTCCGCGGCAGATCGAGTCGCTGCCGCAGAACAACCGCAACTTCCTCAGCTTCGCGCAGCTCGCCCCGGGCGTCCGCTTCACCGACGACCAGGATGCACCAGGGCAGAAGTTCCGCAGCGGCGGCTCCGACGCACGGCAAGTGAACGTCTTCATCGACGGCCTTTCGTTCAAGAACGACATCCTCCCGGGCGGCGGCTTCATGCAGGAGTCGAGCCGCGGCAATCCCTTCCCGCAGAACGCGGTGCAGGAGTTCCGGGTGCTGACCCAGAACTTCAAGGCCGAGTACGAGAAGGCGTCGGCCGCGGTGATCACCGCGGTCACCAAGTCGGGCGGCAACGAGGTCCACGGCGATGTCTTCTACCTGACCCAGGACAAGGACTTCGTGGCGCAGGACGACTTCTCGCGCGAGCGCAATCAGGAGAAGCCCGACTACGAGCGCGAGCAGATCGGCCTTTCCGTCGGCGGTCCCATCGTCC
>DASUNJ010000182.1:0-5991 GCA_036277235.1 Thermoanaerobaculia bacterium
AAACCTCGTCCGCGGCGCCGAAGTCCATGTCGTACATGTACTTGAGGCCGAGCCGCGCCTCGTCCTGGAACACGGGGTCCTGGAGAATGGACGGCTGCTGCGCCGCCGCGGGTAGGGCCGCGAGCAGTACGAGGAGCACACCTATGGCGGGCATGCGGTTCATATCCTTAAAAACGTCCCCCGGCGGAGGGGTATTTCACCTACCCCGGAGCGAGCCGGGCGTGCTCGCCGTCCCAGCGCCATTGCGCCTGCCGGCCGTGAAGGTGGACGCCGCCCAGCCAGCGGTCGACCCCGTGGAGGCGCACCCAGTCCTCCCGTCCGGCGAGCACGTCGCGGCCGGTGGCGGTGAGGGAGATCTTCTGGCTGCGGATCGAGCCTCCGGGCCCCGCCTCCAGGCGGATCAGGGGCATGGGCGGGGAGGCGAGCCCCCGCAGACAGTGGAAGAAAGAGGTGTCTCCCTGGTAGGGGCTCTTCTCCAGGGCCTGGACCGCGCGGAAGAGCGACTCGAAGGTCTCGAATCCGGCGTCGAGGCCGAGCAGGGCTTGGCGCTCGGTGCGGGAGAGGCCGTCGCGGGTCCAGGGGAACTCCTCCAGGTGGCGGCGGAGGGCGTCGGCCAGAAAGGGAAGGGCGGAGGTGTCGCGCCGCAGGGCCACCTCGACGCCGATTGGCTCGGGCGAGCAGAAGGCCCGCCAGGCGTGGCGGGCGAGGAAGACCTGCTGGTCCGTGACCGGCTGGCGGCCGGGCAGGAGGGAGGCCATCTGCTCCGGCGTGAGCTGGCCTAGGAACTCGTCGGTGCAGATCAGGCTGAGCCGGCCGCGTCCGATCAGGGTGAGATCGCGCGATCCGAACCAGTCGAGCAGGCGCAGGAGCTGGAGCTGGTCGAACAGATCGTGCTCGAACCAGAGCACCACCTCGTCGTAGTTGCGGTAGCTCTCCAGCTTGTGGTCCCACTGGGTGAGGTCGGCGAGGCAGCGGTCGTAGTCGGCATAGCCGCACTCGGCGAGGTAACGGGCGCGCACCTTGCGCCAGCGCTCGGGCTGCAACCCCGCGGGCGCCGGCCCTTCGTGGAGCACGTCGGCCGAGAGGGTGACGTCGCCCTGGAGTCCCCTCTCTCGGAGGGCCTCGCGGATCAGATCGGCGGCGATGTCGCCGTTGGTGACGTGCAGCAACCGGGCCGCCACGGGCTGGCGGCGGGCGGCCGGACGAGCTGCTGCCAGGGCGGCCGGTACGGCTACCGAAAGCAGGAGATCGGAGTACTTGAGCTCGGCCATGGGATCGACCCCGGGGGGGCGGATAGGTCGATTGTACGGCAGAAGAGCCGGGGCGGCGGGCCGCCCCGGCTCTTTCTCTATATAGAACGCACGCGCACGGAGCGCGGACGGAATTACTTGCCCTTGGCGGCGGCAGCTTCCTTCTTTTGCTGCGTCTCCAGGTTGATGGACACCTTGACCTCGTCGCTCAGCACGAACCCGCCGTTGTCGAGGGCGGCGTTCCAGTTGATGCCGTAGTCCTTGCGGTTCAAGGTGACCTCGGTCGCGAAGCCGGCCTTCTGGTTGCCCCAGGGATCCTTCACCGCGCCCAGCCAGGTCACGGGCAGCGTCACTTCCTTGGACACCCCGCGCATCGTCAAAGTTCCGGTGACGTCGTAGGTGTCCTTGCCGGCCTTCTTGATGCTCTTGCTCTTGAAGGTGATCTCCGGGTACTTCTCGGTGTGGAAGAAGTCCTCGGCGCGCAGGTGCTTGTCGCGGTCGGCGTTGTTGGTGTCGATGCTGGCGGCCTTGATCCGGAAGTCGACGCTGGACTTCTCCAGGTTGGCCGGGTCGAGGTTGATCGTCCCCTCGTAGTCGTTGAAGCTGCCGCGGACCTGGGTCACCAGGTGACGGAGCTGGAACGACACCTCGGAATGGCTCGCGTCGATGTTGTGCACCTCGGCGGCGAGAACGGGCATCGTGGTCAAAACGGCGGCGAACAGCGCAGCGGTGATGTTTCGGCGTATCATGAGTTCATCTCCTTGACCTTGCAACGTTTGATGTGTCAACTACCTGTGCAAATTTTTTTACGAGTGCCTATGCATGACTGGCGCGGACGGAATCCAGCAGGTGAATGAGCTGCGATTTGTCCTCGTCGGAAAGCGTTCCCAGGGCGCCATCGTCGGCCTCGTTCATGGCGCCGTCGATCTTGCCGAGGAGGTCGAGCGCCTCGGGCGTGGCATGGCAGAGAACCTGCCGGCGATCCTCGGGGCAGCGCTGGCGGTGCACCATCCCCTTCGCTTCGAGACGGTCGAGGAGCCGGGTGATGCCGGGCGCCTCCTCGATCATCCGCTCGGCGATGGTCAGGGTCGGGGTGCCATCCGGGCCGGCGCCGCGCAGGATGCGCAGCACGTTGAACTGCTGCGGCGTGATCCCGTACGGCTCCAGGACCCGGGCGATGTAGCGGCGGACCACGTCCGCCGTGCGGAGCAGGGCCACGACTCCCTCCTGACTCAGGGACCGGAACGGTCTCGTCTGCCGGATCTCGCGCTGGACTGCGCTCTCTCGTTCGCTCACGTGTGCTAATCTACACGTGAATGGTTGACATGTCAAGTGATCGAGAAGAACGAATTCATCGGGTACGGCTCTTGCTCTCTAGTGAGGGACAGATGATTGTTTACGGGGACCTGAGACGAGACGAGGACACGGAAGCCAAGGTGGAGCGCATCCGCTCCGGCTTGGCGGCTTTGGAGGGGATGGCTCCCGGCATCGAGCGGCACGCCGAGATCGTGGAGCTGCTGGTGGAGGCCGGGGAGCTGGAGCAGGGGCTGCTCGACGATCAGCTCGAGATGCTGGGACGCGAGCGGCCGACGCCGCTGGGGCAATTGTCCGCGGACCTGACGCGCGGGATCGCGGAGGCGCTCCTCTGGTCGTTCCGCTTCGCGGGTCAGCTCCCCGCCTGGGAGGGGAGGAAGGGGGCCGCGCCGCCGCTGGTGGGGGTGGGGAGCGCGCAGCGCGCATTGCGGAAGCTGGGCTCGGCTCGAATACCGGGAGAGATCGGGGTGGTGGTTCCCGAGGGCTATGCGTTCTACGGGGTCTACCCGGAAATGTACCTCCGCGCGGCCGAGCAGTTGCGGGCGGAATGGCCGGGCGCGCTGCGGGTGCTCGGCATCCGCAGCATCGGCACGAGCCTGGCGGCGGTGGTGGCGGCGGCGGGCAAGGGGGAGACCTCGGCGAGCGTGCGCCCCGGCGGGCATCCATTCGCCCGCACGCTGTCGATCGGGGAGCGGATGACGGGCAAGCTCCTGGTCGCGGCGGACGCCACGGGCACGCGCCGGCCGCTGTTCGCCGTGGTGGACGAGGGGCCGGGACTGTCGGGCAGCTCGTTCGGTGCCATGGCCGACTGGCTGGAAGAGCACGGCGTATCGCAGGAGCAGATCGTGTTCCTCCCGAGCCATCGTGGCCCGCTCGGCCCCCATGCGAGCGAGCGGCACCGGGAGCGCTGGGAAACGGCGCGCAAGTATGCGGTCGAGTTCGAAGAGATGTTCCTCGGTTCCGGCTCCCCCTGGTCGCTGGAACGCTGGGTCCAGGATCTGACCGGCCCGGCCGAGGGTCCGCTCGAAGACATCGGGGCGGGCCGCTGGCGGGAACGGTTGTTCCCCAAGAAAACATCTCGCCCGCCCGCGCACCTGCAACAGGAGCGGCGCAAGTACCTCCTGAAAGCGGGCGGCAAGACCTGGCTGTTGAAGTTCGCCGGCCTGGGGCGCTACGGGAGGGAGAAGTTGGAGCTGGCCTCCGAGCTGGAGAAAGGGGGTTTCACCCCGCCGGTCGCCGGATTGCGACACGGCTTCCTCGTCACCCCCTGGCAGGAGGATGCCCGGCCGCTGCCCCTCGTCACGGACGTGGACCGCGAGGCGCTGCTCGACCGGGTGGCCCGCTACATCTCCTTCCGGGCGCGTCGCCTGCCCGGGACGGTTGGGGCTTCTCCCGAAAAACTGCTGGAGATGGCCGCCTTCAACAGCGAGCAGGCGCTGGGCAAAAAGGCGGCCGAGCCTCTCGGCGCCTGGCGCGAGCGCCTGCCCGAGCTCTCCTCCCTCGCCCGGCCGGTCCGCACGGACAACCGGATGCACGCCTGGGAGTGGCTGGTGACCCCGGACGGGAAGATCTGGAAGGCCGACGCCCTCGATCACCACGCCTCCAACGACCTCGTCGGAGCGCAGGATCCCGCCTGGGACCTGGCAGGCGCAATCGTGGAGCTGGAATTGTCAGCCGAAGAGCAGGGCCGTCTCCTGGAGCAGGTGGAGCGCTCGCGCCGGATCAAGACGCCGCCGGACCAGCTCCGGTTCTACACTCAGGCCTACTTGGCGTTCCAGCTCGGTTACTACACCCTGGCGGCCCAGACTGTCGAAGGGATGGATGCGAAGGAGGCCGAAGCTCTTCGGAAGCGTGCGGCCTGGTACGCCGCTGCAGTAAAGATTGCAAGGCCGGGCTGACCTTGATGAAAACCAGCGCCGCTCCCTGGAGGCCGGCTTCGACCGCCACCTCACGAAGCCGGTCGATCCCGCGGCCCTGATCCGCTTATTGAGTGAATTACCGGGCGAGATGTCTCAGGCGTAGCGCCTTGCGCTCAGTCCCCGAAGACGTCGCCCAGCCGCTCGGCGGAGACGAAGCGCTCTCCCCATTCCAGCAGCCGCCCTGCTCCCGCGGACAGGACGCGGGTCCGCGTCCTCTCGTCGAGGGGGCCGAACCTCGTCTCGAGCTGTCGCAGAAGCAGGCGGGCTTCACCTTCCTGCCGCCCCTCTTGCCGTCCGGCTTCCCGCCCCTCCTCGCGCAGCTCACGGCTCCATTCGGCGACTCGGTTTGCCAGCATGGTTTCAAACTCCTCCAGGCCAAAGGCCTCCGGGATCTCCTCCGGACTGCGGCTGTTCAGGAAGACGGCTCCGAACCAGGCGGCGAAGGCGCGGCGAAGCTCGGCATCTCCGGGTCTTCGCAGCCAGCCGGCCAAGCGTCCTGACCATCGCTCGAGATCGTCCCTCCGGCGGCTCTTCTCCAGGCCGAACAGCGCGGCAGCCAGGTTCTTACGGTCTTCCAACTCCTCCGGGGAGTAGCTCCCCTCGTCGATCAACCGGTAACGCAGCCGGGGAACATAAGGCCGCGCCCCCTCGGGCACGGCCTGGATCAGCTCCGACAGCTCCAGCGGCGCCCACCACCGATCCTCTCCATTGTAGAGGACGATGGGCAGGACCAGGGGGAGCTCGCCCGAGGGAGTGAGCTCCTTGCGGGCGAAGCCACGGACGAGATCCTCGACCATGCGGGGTTGGGAGAAGAGAAGACGGTAGAGACGTAAAACGGGTCTGAAATGTCATAATCCGCCGCCGTGCAACCCCTCAAGGTCCAGGCGACGGGCATCCTGCTCTTCCTCTTCATCCCCTTGGTACTGTTCCTCTTCGTCCGGCACCCCGAGCCGGCCGGAGCGAGCCTGATCGCGGGGGTGGTCCTGATGGTGGGCCACCGGCTCCTCGCCCGGCCCTACATGGAGCGGGTGCTGCCGGTGAAGTGCGTATGGTGCAACCGGGTGCCGCCTGTCGAGGGAGGCGAGCCTCTGGAGCTGCGCTCCGGCGAGCGCACGATCCAGGCACGGTGCTGCCCGGGCCACCGCCAGCCCGCGGCGAAGCTCTTCGCGTTCCTCGACTCCTGGCGCTGGATTCTGCGCGCCGGGATCTTCCTCCCCCTCCTGCTCCTCCTGGTGACCCTCGCCGCTGCTGCCTTCGATCTGGAGCCGCCGGTCGAGGAGGTCACCGCCTTCTTCAAGCTGGCCGTCGGGATCACGGTCAACCTGGCGGCCTTCGGGTACCTCTTCGTCCAGGGCCGCTCCCCCGCGGCCGTCCCCTTCCCGGTGCACAACTTCTTCCTCCTGGGAGCTCGCAATCTGCTCTGGGTCTTCCGCCTGGTCGGGATCTGGTGGATCGCCGTGGGGACAATGGCACTGCTCTCACCGTGAGGGCGCCGGCCATGCGCCCTT
>DASUNJ010000183.1:0-5419 GCA_036277235.1 Thermoanaerobaculia bacterium
GCCCGCGCCCTGCGCCGCGGCGTGGTGAGCAACAAGGCCCTGCTCCTGGAGAACCGGATGCGCGGCGTCTCCCTGCGCAGGCTCGGCGCAGGAGTGTCCACAACGGGGGGAACCGAGGAGGTCCACTTCGACCTCTTCGACCACCTGGGCTACCCCGGCGAGGCGCGGGAGTTCCTCGAATCCGAGATCGGCGACTGGAGCGGCTACACGAGCCGCGAGCGCAGCCTCCTGGCCGGGCTGCTGCTCGACAACCTGACCATCAACCTGCTCCCCAACCGCAGCGAGACGCTCGACCGGAGCGAGGCCGCCGCGGCCGGGGCCGGCCGGGTCTTCAACCAGATCCGCAAGGGGCAGGTGATCGTGCGCAAGGGCGACGTGGTCGACGCCGCCGACGCCCGGGTCATCGCCCAGATGCGCGGCGAGCGCCAGCTCCGCCTGCAGGTGCCGCCGCTCGCCGCGACGTTCTTCCTGCTGGCGCTCGCCACCGCCGTGGTCTGGCTGGCGCTGTCGGGGGAGAAGGTCGCCGACCATGGCCCCCGCCGCGTCTTCGGCGAGAGCCTGATGCTCCTCCTGGGCTCGCTCCTGGGGGCGAAGTTCTGCTTCCTGGTGGCCGGCGCGCTCTCGGGCGCATTCGACGCCGAGCCGCTCAACTCGGCGCGGAGCTACACCTACGCCGTCCCCTTCGCCTCGCTGGCGCTCCTCGCGGCTCTTCTCCTCGGGCGCCACGCGGCGCTGGTGCTCTCCATCCTGGTCTCGATCCTGGCGAGCCGCCTGGCGGTGGACGGCGACGGCCAGTGGATCATCTTCTACGGTTTCGCCGGCTCCCTCGCGGCCATCTACGCGCTCGACCGCTTCCAGTTCCGGCAGCGGCTGGTCATGGTGCGCGTGGGGCTGGTGGTGGGGTTGATCAACGTCCTCATGGTATTGATCCTGACCGCGCTCGGGGCCGCGGAGCGCGGCTGGATGCACATCGGCTTCGACCTGCTCTGCGCCTTCGCGGGCGGCCTGCTGGTGACGGCGGTGGCGAGCTTCGCGGTGCCGATCCTGGAATCGCTGCTCGCCATCACCACGGACATCAAGCTGGTCGAGCTGGCCAACACCAACCTGCCGCTGCTGCGCCGGCTGGCGTTCGAGGCGCCCGGCACCTTCCAGCACTCGCTGATGGTGGCGAACCTGGCCAAGGAAGGGTGCGAGGCGATCGGCGCCGATCCCGTGCTCGCCTACTCCGCGGGGCTCTACCACGACGTGGGCAAGGTCCTGCGGCCCGAGTACTTCGTGGAGAACCAGCGCGGCGGGCAGAACCGGCACGACAAGCTGCTGCCCTCCATGAGCGCGCTGATCCTGCTCAACCACGTCAAGGACGGGCTGGAGCTGGCCCGCGAGCATGGCCTGCCGCAGGTGATCCAGGACGCCATCTCGCAGCACCACGGCACCCGGCTGATCAAGTACTTCTACCACCGGGCCATTCAGAACCAGGCCGTGGAACAGAAAGATCCGGAAGCCGTGGAGGTGACCGAGGACAAGTACCGCTATCCCGGCCCCAAGCCGCAGAACAAGGTCATGGGGGTGCTCATGCTCGCGGACGCGGTCGAAGCCGCCAGCCGCACCCTGGCCGAGCCGGCCCCGGCCAAGATCCGCGGCCTGATCCAGACCATCCTGGAGGACATCCTCAAGGACGGGCAGCTCGAGCACACCGACCTGACGCTCTCGGACCTGCGCACCGTCTCCGACACCTTCCTGCGGGTGCTCGCCAACATCTTCCACCAGCGCATCGACTACCCGGGCTTCGACTTCAACGCCGGATCGAGGCGGGGGGACAAACGGGTCCCGGATTCCATGGGAGAGGCGGGAGCCGCCGCCCGGGCTTCGATCGGATGAAGGAACCCATCGAAATCGTCCTGCTGAACCCCAACCGCTACCCCGAGGCCGGAGCGCGCCGTCTCCGCCCCTGGCTGGAGCGGTTGACCGCCTCCCTGGTCGAGGGCCCGGCGAGCCTCGGAGTGCGCTTCGCGAGCGACCGCGAGGTGCACCGGATGAACCGGGACTACCGGGGAAAGGACAAGCCCACGGACGTGCTCTCGTTCCCGGGTGGCCCCGTGGAAGCAACGCTGGACGGCAGCCGTCACCTGGGCGACGTCCTGATCTCCGTACCCACCGCCCGCCGGCAGGCGGAAGACCGCGGCCATCCGGCCGAGCGGGAGCTCAAGGTGCTCCTGCTGCACGGCCTCCTGCACTGCCTCGGCTACGATCACGAGACCGACCAGGGGGAGATGGAGCGCCTGGAGCGCCGTCTGCGGCGGACCTGGATCGGCGAAAACCATGCCTGATACCATCGAAAACACGCTTCCCCTCGCGCTCTTCGCCTGGAGCTTCGCCCTGCTGCTGCCCACCGCCGCGGTCGCCTCGGTGCTCTCGGCGCTCCTGGAGCGCAGCGGTCCGATCCGCCTCCGCCACTGGGCCGAAGAGGCGGGAGGCCGCCTGCGGCATCTCTACGACTCGCCGCACCGCTTCGTGCTCTTCCGCTTCATCCTCTCGCTGACCGCCCGGCTGGCCCCGATCGGCCTCTACGTGGCCATGGCGGAGATGCTGGCCCGTTTCGAGAGGGCGCGCCCGGCGCTCTGGTCGCTCGGGATCATCCTCCTGGTCGTGGCAGGCATCGAGATGGCCAACCGGGCGCTGGTGGGGCACGACCCCGAGCGCGCCCTGCGGGCGCTCACCCGCGTCTACCGCGCCGTCCTGCTCGTCCTCTCCCCGGTGCTCACGCTCCTGACGCCACTGGTCCCCAACGTCTCGCTGGAGCGCGACCGCCGCGAGGATGGAACGGAAGAGGAGTCGGCCACGGACGAGGAGATCGAAGCCTTCATCGACGTGGGCACGCGCGAAGGCATCCTGGAGCCCGAGCAGGGGGAGATGCTCTGGAGCATCGTGGACTTCCGCGACACCCTGGTGCGGAGCGTCATGACCCCGCGCATCGACATGATCTGCGCGTCGGTGGACTCCTCGCTGGACGTCCTGGCCGAGCGCTTCGTCGAATCCGGCCACTCGCGCATCCCGCTTTATCAAGACTCGATCGACAACATCGTGGGCATCCTGCACATCCGGGACGTGCTGCGCGCCTCGCGCCTGGACGATCCGACGCCGGCGCAGGAGCTGATCAAGCCGCCGCTCTTCATCCCCGAGACCAAGCCGCTCGGCGAGCTGCTCAAGGAGCTTCAGGCACGCTTCCAGCAGGTGGCCATCGTGGTGGACGAGTACGGCGGCACGGCCGGCCTCGTGACGGTCGAGGACCTGATCGAGGAGATTGTCGGCGAGATCATGGACGAGCACGAAGCGCTCGCCGCCGAGCTCGAGCCGCTCGAAGGCGGCGGCTACCGCCTGGACGGCCGCGCCCACATCGACCTGCTGGACGAGCTGTTCGAGGTCGACATCGAAGACCCCGAGTACGAGACGGTGGCGGGCCTGATCTTCAGCGCCCTCGGCCACGTGCCGCAGGTGGGGGAGAGCGTGGACTGCTTCGGGCTGCGCTTCACGGTCGAAGCCGTGGCGGACCGCCGCATCCAGACCGTGCGCGTCGAGAGGATCCCCGCTCCCCAGCCACCCGGAGAGGAGACGAGCGCCTGATGGCCAAATCCGGCACCGTGGCCTTCGTGGGCCGCCCCAACGCGGGCAAGTCGACCCTGATGAACCGTCTCCTGGGCGAAAAGGTTGCGATCGTCTCGGACAAGCCGCAGACCACGCGCCACCGGCTGGTGGGCATCCTGTCGGACGAGCGCGGCCAGATGGTCTTTCACGACACGCCCGGCATCCACAAGCCGCTCCACCGCCTGAACCGCCAGATGATGAGGTACGCCCTGGACGCCATGAACGACGCGGACATCCTCTGCGTCCTCGTGGACGTCTCCGAGCGCTCCGGCTCGGGCGACGCCTACCTGCTCGACCTGGTGGGCAAGGCCGAGGGCCCGCGCGTCCTGCTCCTCAACAAGGTGGACCGGGTGAAGAAGCCGGACCTTCTTCCACGGATGGCGCACTATTCGGAGACCCGCCTCTTCGAAGAGATCGTCCCGATCAGCGCCTAGACCGGCGACAACTGCGACCGCCTGCTCGACGTCCTCTGGAACCTGCTGCCCGAGGGGGAGCCGATCTACGACCCCGAGCTGCTGACGATCCATCCGGAGCGCTTCCTGGTGGCCGAGCGCATCCGGGAGAAGGTCCTGGAGCTGACGAGCGAAGAGCTGCCGTTCTCCACCGCCGTGGTCATCGAGCGCTGGGAGGACGACGAGGAGAAGGACCTCACGCGCATCTACGCCACGATCCTGGTGGAGCGCGAAGGCCAGAAGAAGATCGTGGTAGGCCGCCAGGGCCAGATGATCAAGAACATCGGCACCGCGGCCCGCATCGACCTCGAAGAGTTTTTGGAGCGCCGCGTCTATCTGGAGCTTTTCGTCCGAGTCGAGCCCGGCTGGCGGGAAGACCGCTCGGTGCTCGCCACGCTCGACCGCGACGTGGACCTGGATATGGATTAAAAGGACCAACAGGACATAAAGGACCCAAAGGACACTCCGGCGTCCTTGAAGTCCTTTTGGTCCTTTATGTCCTTTACGTCCTTTCTGTTCTCGCCGGCTCCGTGGGCAGCCCGGCCGCCTGCCAGGCTTCCCACCCTCCCTTGAGCGCAATCGCCCGCGGCCAGCCGGCCCTCCTGAGATCGAGCGCCACACGGGCGCTCGTGGCTTCGTTCTGTCAGGCACAGAAGGCGATCAGCCAGGCCTCCTTGGGCAGCTTCAGCCGCTCCGCCTCCTCCACCGGTCGCTCCGGGTCCACGCGAACGGCACCCACCGCCCTCCGATCGGACGACTCCAGCGAGCGGAGGGTCCGCACGTCCAGGATCACCACGGGCTCCCCCGCGGATTGCAGGCGCTGCATCTCCGGGATCTCGATGCTCTCCGGCAGACTTTCGGGAGCCAGCCGGAGCACCTCGGCCTTCTCCTTCTTCCTGCCGGCGAACATCAGCGATCCGCCGTGCAGGACCACCGACAGCAGCACGACCAGGCTGCACAATTCGAAGAGCCGTGTACTGCCCGGGGTGCGGGCGAAGACCGGCAGCAGCACCAAAAGCAGCGAGCTGAGCCCGCGGGGACCGTACCAGGCGATCAGGAACAGGCTGTGGCGATCGAGGCGCGCCGGACCCAGCGAGATCAAGAGGACCAACGGCCGCACCAGCAGGCAGATGACCGCAAACAGCCACTCGGCGCCGCCGGCCGTGCCCAGCCCCGTCCAGATCAGCGAGGTACCGAGCAGCACAAACGAAAAGAGCAGCGCCAACTCGGCCGTGGTCTCGCCGTACTCCTGGAAACAATCGCAAAGCTCCACGTCGAAGATCGAGATGGTCATGCCCGCGGCAAAGGCGGCCAGGAAGCCGCTG
>DASUNJ010000184.1:0-14774 GCA_036277235.1 Thermoanaerobaculia bacterium
CGGTCCGCCACGAGATCGAGGCGCACTCTCCCCAGACCGGTCTGCGCGAGCGCCTCCTTGCCCGCCTGGGACGCTAGCGCCGTGTTGCGGCTGCTCGCCGACGAGAATTTCAACGGCCGAATTCTGCGCGCGCTCCGGCGACAGATCCCCGATCTTGACGTGGTGCGTGCGCAAGACACGGCTCACTCTGGATCGGACGACCTGACTCTCCTCCAGTTTGCTGCGACCGAAGGCAGGATCGTCCTCACTCACGACGTAGAGACCCTGGTGGGCTACGCGTGGGAGCGTGTCCGCTCAGGGATGGCGATGCCTGGAGTGATTGTGGCATTGACCGACCGTCCCATCGGCCAAGTCATCGAGGATCTGGAAATCCTACTATTGGCAAGCCAGCCCGACGAGCTAGAGGCGCAGATCCGGTTCTTGCCGCTATGATGGCGGGTTAAAAGAGCACCCCCTTCTCGGCTCGGCATCTGGGCCTTACCTTACTGCCCGGATTCGCTCGCCTCGAGCGGTTCGACTGGAATGCTTCGGACAGACTTAAGGCAAAGAGTTTCGCCAGTTTGGGTATCGAGTCGGTAGGCGTCACACGGGCCGTCCACCGCAACAATCTGGTAGCGACCGTTACCGCCACAGCCAAGGGCGGCGATGCATAGAACGCATAACAGCGCAAGTGCCATCTTGCCTTGATGGTACAGCAGGGGCTCGGGCAACTCGTGCGTGTGACACAAATCACTTTTGGCAGAATCGCAGCTCACTCGGGTCACCTCCTCCAAGAGGTGCTCATCCAACACAAGGTTCGTGCGTTTCATGCATAAAGGTTACCATGGACTCTGAGGCCGAGGAAGGCGTCCTTCGGGCTGAGTTGGAGCCAGCCTGGCCATTGCAGGCGGAGACCGTCATATCATCGGGCCTGAGAAACCGCATTCTCGTGCCGGAGATCCGGCGAGGAGAGAATCATGGCCTGGACCATCATGGGCTCCGTCGGGCGCTGGGAGAAAGGGGCGAAGAACGATCCTGCGGACGTCACGACGATCCAGACGCTTCTGACCTCCGCTGCCCAGGTGCAGGGAAACCCGAGCTATGACCCGAAGGGTATCAACGGGGTGATCCCCCCTCCCCCGGCCGTCTCCGATACGGTGACGGCCATCATGGCGTTCCAGCGGCTTTTCATGACGCAGCCGGACGGCGTTGTCAGTGTCGGCGCACGGACGTTCGATCGGCTGGTGGAGGCCTCCGGCACCACGCCCGCGCCGTCTCCGACGCTGGGGCAGGGAGGCTTCTTCCCTTTCACAAAGCTTCCTCAGCAGAGTTGGACGACCGGCCCGCGGCGGTTCGAAGCAAATCGAAACAACGGCGCCCGGTCACACGCCGGCTGCGACCTCTATTTCCCGGCGAACACGTGGATTCACGCCATTGCCGACGGCGTCGTGCTCCGAGACCCCTACCACTTCTACGACGTGGTCTTCGCCCTGGACGTGGACCACGGCGGCTTCATCGCCCGCTACGGGGAGATCCGGACGAACTGCCCGCTGAAGGCTGGCGACAGGGTGCAGGCGGGAAAGCGGATCGCGCAGGTGGGCAAGATGAAAGCGGTGCCGCAGCCGATGCTGCACCTCGAGCTTTATGACAAGAGCGGAAGCGGCCCTCTTACCGAGCAGAATGCGGCGCGCTCGAAGAAGCGGAAATCAGACGGGGTACCCTTCTTCCGGAGGATGGACCTCATCGATCCGACGCCGCTGCTGAACCAGTGGAGGAACCAACTGCCGCCCTCGTCCTGAGTGGCTTCCGCTTGGCTATGGGCGCTTATCGCGCTTCCCCGCATCGGGAATCAGCCCGTGCTTGTGGATCAGCGGCCCGACCTTGTAGCCCTCTTCCAGGACCTTGCGGTAGATCCACGTGTAGTGATCCTGCGCCCAGAACTGTCCGACCTGATAGGCACGCAGCTCGCCGAGCAGCTCCTTGGCCGCCCGAATCTCCCAGTAGCAGACGATCAGATGGAGATAGGTCGATTCGAGATCCCTGGCGCCCTCCCGGGGACCGGCCGGCGCGTCAGGATAGAGCTTCCGTAGCTCCTCGAGCGCCGGCCTGGCGCGCTCGTGGTTCTCTTCCAGGTACCAGTGGAGCTGCTCGTGAACGAACGTGGAGAGCAGCAGCTCGTCGTCCTTCAGGTACTGAGTGCCCAGGGTGAGGACTGGATGGCTGTGGGGGATCAACCGGGGCGTGCCGTCGATCACGACCTTGCGGGTGAAGACCCAGCGCCCGAGGTCGTGCTCCTGGAGCAGGCGCAGGAGCTGGTCACGGGTCCGGACCTCCTCCGGGCTCCCCAGCTTCAGCTCGATCTCGAGCGGGACCGGCGGCGCCGCTGGCGCGACCGGCGCGGCGGAAGGCGGAGAGAGCAGGAACAGCAATCCCAGAAGAGACATGTCGGCTCCTTTCGTCGATATCCCGTGTTTACGCCGCAGCCACCCATCCTGTCTAGCCCGGAGCCCTTCCGCGGCGCGTTGACGCGGCAGAGAGCCCAAGGGTAGCATCGACCAAATCGCAAGGGAGGGACATGCAGACCTTACTTCCGCTCGTTTGGGCCTTCGCGTGAGCGGCAGCGAAGGCAACCTCGACATTTTCGCCGTCCCCGTTTCAGGCGACGGGAAGCCCGTCCTGCTCGTCGGCGGCGCAGGCCGCGAGATCGAAGGGAGCTGGCATCCTCGGAGGTGAGGATCGCGTCGAAGGTCTCTTGAAACTCGCCCATCGCTCCCGGCGTATAGCCTCCTGGAGCAGGTGTGTCCAAATTCTCTCTCGTTTCCAGGAGGTGCTCGTGAAAAGAACGTTTTCCGGCCGGCGGACCGCCGCCGCCGTCCTGGGTCTCCTGACCCTCGCAGGCCCGGCAGGCGCCGCGGTCAGCTACCAGGGCTATCACCCCTTCGCCGAGGTCGAAAGCCAGCTCCAGGCATGGGCCAAGGGGAATCAGCGCGAGGTGAAGCTGCTCACCATCGGCGAATCGGCCGGCGGACGGCCCCTGTACGTGGCCCGGGTCGCCGCCCCGGGGGGCGTCGATCCCGATGCCCGGCCCGCGGTCTTCGTCGGCGCCAACATCGCCGGCTATCACAACGCGGGGACCGAGGCCGCCCTCGACCTGATCACGGCCCTGCTCGCCGCTCCGGCGGACAGCCCGGCGGCGAAGCTCCTCGCCTCCCACAGCTTCTACGTGGCTCCCGTCCTCAACCCGGACGCCCACGACGCCATCTTCGGCAAAGTGCGCGACCGCCGCGGCGGCAACGCCATGAAGGTGGATCATGACCTCGACGGCCTCGAAGGCGAGGACCCGGCGGACGACCTGAACGGCGACGGCATCATCACCCAAATGCGGATCGCCGATCCGGCCGGCGGCTGGCTCCCCGATGCCGCCTTCCCGGCGGTGCTCGTGAAAGCGGACTCCATGGAGGAGCGGGCAGGGGTCTACCGGGTGGCGGCCGAGGGCCGGGACGACGACGGCGACGGCAAGCCCAACGAAGACGGCACGGATGGCGTCTGGCCCGACCAGGGCTTCCCCCACATGTTCCCCTACTCCACTCCCGAGGCCGGTCCGTGGTCCAGCTACGCGCCGGAGACCAAGGCCGTGATGGACTTCCTCCTCGGCCGCCGCAACGTCGCCCTGGCGGTGGTCTACGGCCCGGCGAACAACCTGCTCGCCGCTCCGCAGAGCCTGGGCGGCGGCGGCGACCTGGGAACGCAGAAGTTCAAGATCCCGGCCGAGGCGGCCAAGTTCCTGGGCTTCGATCCCGAGCAGGAGTACACCATCGACGAGATCTGGGCCGTGGCCCAGACCCTCCCGTTCGTCCGTCAGAACAACATCACCAAGGAGCAGCTCCAGCAGTTCCTCGGCGTCGGCCCGGCCACCAAGGTGGACGAGGGCGATCAGGCCTATCTCGACAAGTTCGCCGAGAGCTACAAGGAGCGCCTGAAGAAGGCGGGCCTGGTCGACGACCGTCCCGGCGCTCAGTACCGCAAGGGCGGCCTGACGCCCTGGCTCTACTTTCAGTACGGGGCCATGGCCCTCGAGCTGGACGTCTGGGGCGTTCCCAAGGCCGAGAAGAAAAGTGAGAGTGACGGCGATGCCCTGACCCTGGACAAGGTGGCGGGCATGACGACCGACGAGTTCATCGCTCTCGGGGAGGAGAAGATCGGCGCCTTCCTCAAGGAGCACAAGGCACCCGCGCAGTTCAGCGCGAAAGTGGTGATCGATTACCTGAAGGGCGGGCAAGTCGACCCCAAAGGCATGGTGGACCGCATGAAGTCGATGGGGGCTGGAGGAGGCAGCAAGCCGAGCGAAGCCGGAGGCCGGGAGCACGAGGTGCTGGCCTGGGTGGAAGCCAACGCTCCGCAAGGTGTCACACCCTGGACCCCGGTCACCCTGCCCGACGGCACCAAGGCCGAGGTGGGCGGGCTCGATCCCTTCATTGAGCTCAATCCGCCGATGGCCGTCCTCAAGCCGGCCGCCGGAGCTCACACCGAGACCGTGATCGATCTGGCGGGCAAGCTGGCGAAGGTGGAGATCCTGTCGCTCGACGTGAAGAGCGTGGGTAGCGGCGTCTATCGGGTCAAGGCAGTGGCCGGCAACCGCGGCTATCTCGCCACTCATACCAAGCAGGCGGAGCGCGCCCGAGCGCACCTGCCGGTGCGGCTAGCGCTCAAAACCGGCAAGGACGTCGAGCTGGTGACCGGCTATCCGTTCGCCGCCTCCGAGAGGCTCGACGGCACGACCGGCAGCCTCACGGGCGAGTGGCTCGTACGGGCCGATCCCGGCGCGAAAATCGTGATCGATCTGACCACGGACAACGCCGGCCGCGACCAGAAGACCGCCACCGTCGGGAAGGGAGAATGATCAAGATGAAACTCGCTTTCGCAACCCTGGCGCTGCTCGCGGCCACCCTGCCTTCCTACGCGGAGCCCATTCAGCCGCAGGGGACGCCGCCGTCAGCCGCTTTCAATCGCCTGAACACCTACGAGGAGATCGCCGGTCTCCTCAAGGGCTACGCCGCCGCCTATCCGAAGTGGGCCCGCCTCGAAAGCATCGGCAAGAGCATGCAGGGGCGGGACCTCTGGATGATCGCGATCACCAATCCGGCGACCGGCCCCGAGCTTTCGAAGCCGGCCATGTACATCGACGGCAACACCCACGCCAACGAGGTGCAGGGCGCCGAGGCCGCGCTCTACACCGTGGATTACCTCCTCAAGAACTATGGCCGGCTGCCGCGCGTGACCGAGATGCTCGACCGCTCGGTCTTCTACATCCTTCCCGTGGTCAACGCCGACGGCCGGGCCCTCTGGTTCAAGGGACCGTCCGACGCCGACTTCCCGCGCACCGTGATGGTGCCGGTCGACGACGACCGCGACGGCCTCTTCGATGAAGACGGCTTCGACGACCTGGACGGCGACGGCCACGTCACCATCATGCGCAAGAAAGTGCCGCTCGGCCAGGGCACCCACAGGCAGGATCGCAAGGACCCGCGGCTGCTCGTGAATGTCGAGCCCGGCGAGCTTGGCGACTGGATCCTGATCGGCAACGAGGGCTTCGACAACGACGGCGACGGCCTGGTCAACGAGGACACGATCGGCTACGTCGATCCCAACCGCACCTGGGGCTTCTCCTGGCAGCCCGAGTACGTGCAGTCGGGCGCGGGCGCCTATCCCCTGTCCATTCCGGAGACGAGGGCCATTGCCATGTGGGCGCTGAAGCATCCCAACGTGGCGGCCGTGCAGAGCTACCACAACAACGGCCAGATGATCCTGCGCGGTCCCGGGGCCAAGGCCGATCCGGCCTACCCGCCGCAGGACCTCAAGGCATACGACCTGATCGGAAAGGAAGGCGAGAAGCTGCTCCCCGGCTACCGCTACCTGATCTCGTGGAAGGACTTGTACAACGTCCACGGCTCCACGACCGATCACTTTTACAACATCATGGGCGCGATGTCCTTCACCAACGAGATGTACAACCCGCCTGCCGACTTCGACAAGGACGGCGAGACCACGCAGGAAGAGCTGATGAAGTTCAACGACCTTCTCGCCATGGGCCGTCAATTCGTGGAGTGGCGTGCCTACGATCATCCGCAGTACGGCAAGATCGAGGTCGGCGGCTTCAAGCGCGATGTCGGCCGCGTCCCCGAGGGCTGGTTGCAGGAGGACGAAACGCACCGCAGCAACGCCTTCGTGCTGCTCAACGCCTATCACCTGCCGAAGCTCTCCATGGGCAATGCCTCGGTGAAGAAGGTCGGGAACCGCCTGTGGCGGGTGGAAGTGCCGGTGCTCAACGAGCGCGCCATCCCTTCGATGACCGCCGCGGCGGTGAACGGCAAGCTCCATCGCCAGGACATTGCAACTGTCGCAGGAGCCAAGGTGCTATCGAGCGGCCTGGTGGACAACCCGTACCTCGACAAGGTCGTGCTTCAGGAGCACCGTCCCGAGCGCCTGATGGTGCCCGGCGTCGACGGCCTCTCCACCCGCATCCTCTTCTTCCTGGTCCAGGGGGAGGGCGAGGTCACGGTGAGCTACGACAGCCTGAAGGGCGGCAAGCTGTCCAAGAAGATCGCGTTGCGCGAAGCGGCGGCGAATTGAGACAGGAGCCCACGGCAAGGATCAGATCCTCGCCGTGGGCTACAATTGTTGGCGGATGCAGAACGATGATTACACCACAGGTCAAGTCCTCACCCGCCGCGAGGCCCTCGCGTTGCTCGCGGTTGCCGGCTGCTCGCTGCTGGTCGGCCGTTCCCCTGCCTCGGCCCAGCCGGTCTGCGTGGTCCGCCCCGAGCAGACCGAGGGTCCCTTCTTCGTGGACGAGCGCCTCAAACGGTCGGATCTTCGAACGGACCCAGCCACCCGCAAAGTCACACCGGGCGTGCCCCTCGACCTCACTCTCGCCGTCTCCCGCCTCACGGGAGGAGGATGCGCCCCACTGGCCGGCGTTCTGGTTGACGTGTGGCACTGCGACCACCTGGGCATCTACTCCGACGCCGAGGACAAGCTCCTCCGGGGCTATCAGGTGACGGACGCCCGAGGCAGAGCTCGCTTCAAGACCATCTACCCGGGGTGGTACCAGGGGCGGACGGTGCACATCCACTTCAAGCTGCGCTCGGCCCCGACGGTCCGGCCGGGATTCGATTTCACCTCGCAGCTCTACTTCGACGACGCCCTCACCGACCGGGTGTACACTCAGGCGCCCTATGCGGCGAGGGGCGCCCGCCGGATCCGGAACAACCGGGACGGGATCTATCGCCATGGCGGCTCGCAGCTCCTCCTGTCGCTCGCGCCCAGTGGTGCGGGCTACGCGGGGACCTTCGACGTCGCGCTGCAGGGGACATAGAATGATCGAGCGGCCTGAACCCAGCGAGTACGCAGACTTCTACGCGGGCTATATCTCCGCGCTACCCTCCGGCGATATCCTGGAGATCCTCGAGGGCCAGAAGGACCAGCTCCGCCACCTCGCCGCGACCATCGCGCCAGACCGGGAGACCTTCCGCTACGCGCCCGGCAAGTGGAGCCTGCGAGAGGTCGTCGGCCATCTCATCGACGCGGAAAGGGTCTTCAGCTACCGCGCCCTCTGCTTCAGCCGCGGTGACGAGACTCCCCTCCCTGGCTTTGACGAGAACTTCTACGTCGCCAATGCCGATTTCGACTCCCGCACGCTGCAATCTCTACTTGAGGAGCTGACTCTCCTCCGGAGCGCGAACGTCCTGCTCTTCCGTTCGCTCGCTCCCGAGGATCTGGCCCGTGTCGGCGTGGCCAACACCTACCCGGTCTCCGTCCGCGCGCTGGCCTTCATCCTGGCCGGCCACCTTCAGCATCATTTCAATGTGCTGCGCGAGAGGTACGGGGTCGAGGTGCCGGCGTTGCCTTAATGTCCCCAGGGCGCGGGTGGCGGCTCGATCGTTCGGGTGAGATCGAAATCAACCTGGAAGTGACGGCCGGGGCGCCGCAGGATGTAGGAAAAGCGCTCGCCTGGCACGATCTCCATGCTCCAGACGTTGGTCGTGGATGGAGAGCGGTCGTGCTCGACGAAGAGCTTCTTCGAGTCCTCGTCCACAGGGAAGAGCTGGGCTATCGCGGTGCCGGGCGACTCGGTGTGGCCGCCGTAAAGCGTGATCTCGTCCTCGCTGCCGTCCTCATGGCGATGGTCGTGCTTCAGCTCGATGCCGGTCCCGGTCCGGGACAGCACCCAGGTACGGGAACGATCCTCTCCTACGTGAAAAGGGATTTCGATCCGCGCGTCCTCGCACTTCCGCACGTGCATCGCCATGGACTGGCCGGCGAATGAGACATCCGCAGGATCGTTGCTGGCGAGAGCGCCAGCATAAGCCTTGCCGCAGAGACCGCGGAGATTCTCCCACCAGGTGCCCTGGGCAGAGGCGAGCCCCTTGACGCCCGTAGCAGGTCCGCCGGAGGTGCACCCCATCAGGATGAGGGGCAGGATGGCGGCGAGCGTTATTCGGTGGGAACGGGACGCGGAAGAGCTGTTCTGGCTAGTCAAGTATCCCTCCTCTCGGAGGAGGGATCTTATCGCCCCTGACTCCCTCCTCGTTCCGTGGACTTAGCAGTCCGACTGGGCTACTCTTGACCCATGAAGGAAGGAAGCTCCGTTCCCCAGGGGGGTATGAAAGTTGTCGGCCGGCGCAAGGTCGGACTCACGACACCGGAGGACGCCGACCGTCTCTTGCGCACTGCCTGGGCCGTCCGGGGCACGGACAAGCTCGTCCCCAAAGGTCTGTACCGATTCCGGAGCTTCGAGGAGGCGGATGAATGGATGAGGAGGACGATGGCCTCCACGTACGCGCACCTACGCTCGAAGACCTAGCCCGCCTCTGCCGATCGCTGAACGAGACTTCCGCGCGTTACATCCTCATCGGTGGCTTTGCCGTCATCGCGCACGGCGGTGGCCGAACCACCAAGGACATCGATTTCCTCGTCGACAGTTCTCCCGAGAACGTCGCCAGGCTCAAGGTCGCGCTCCGAGTTCTCCCCGACAACGCGGCTGAGGAGATCGCGGAAGGCGACATCGAGAAGTACAAGGTGGTACGAGTGGCCGACGAGGTTCTCGTGGACCTCCTCGGAGAGGCATGCGGTATCTCTTATGCGGACGCAATCAAGGACGCCGAGATCCTTGACCTGGCCGGCACACAAGTCCCCGTCGCAAGCAAGCTGACTTTGATCGCCACCAAGCAAACGATCCGCCCTTCGGACCGGCTTGACGTGGACTTCCTGACTTCCCTGATAGAGGAGGAGAAGAAGCACTGAGGGCGTCACCCCATCGGAACCTGATAGCTCTCCCGAATGCTCCCGTGCCCCAGGATGCCTTCTATGGAGATCGCGAGCTCCGGGCCGAAGTCGATCTTGTAGGTCTCCTTGGGAGAAATCCATACGGTCTGGTCCGGAAACTCGATGCCGAGCTTGACCGGAACGTCGCCGGGATGCTCTTTGAGCAGATTGCTGAGATTCAGCATCGTCTTCGTGGAGACGGACGAGGGCTGGAATACCAGCTCGACCTTGGCGAGCGTGGGGCCCAGGTTCGTGACCGGGACGATCTCCTCTACCGTCAGCTCGAAGTCGCTTCCCCGCTCCCGCAGTTGACCTTTGACCAGGATCACGGCGTCGTCGGAGAGGAGATGGCCGAATTTCTCCAACTGGCTGGCGAAGAGGGTGACGGGGAGGCTCCCCTCGAGGTCCTCCAATACGAAGCGGCCCATGAGCTTGCCGGCGTTGGGACCGCTCTTGATCTTGACCCGGTTCATGCCGCTCACGATTCCGCCGACCGTGACCGTGCCCTCGGCTCCCTCGCGGAGGGAGACGGTGCTGTGGGTGGTCATGCGCTCGATCTGGGCCTGGTGCTCGGTCAGCGGATTGCCGGTGAGATAGAAGCCTAGGGCCTCTTTCTCGAACTTCACGCGCTCGCGCTCGGGCCAGGGGGGCGTCGCCGGGTTGGGCTCGGGCTCCTTGAGCATCGAGGCTCCAACTCCCAGGAGCGCTCCGAAGAGGTTGTTCTGCCCCTCTTCCCGTTCGCGGCGGCGGCGCTGGCCGTGATCGATCACGTCGTCGAGCGTGGCCCAGAGCGCGGCCCGGTGGACTCCGAAGCTGTCGAAGGCTCCGGCCTTGACGAGCGATTCCCAGACCTTGCGGTTGGCGAGGCGCAGGTCCACTTCGGTCGCCACCTGGGCCAGCGAGCGGAAGCGGCCCACGCGGCGGCGGGCTTCCAGCAGCGACTCGATCGCTCCCTCCCCCACTCCCTTGACGGCTCCGAGACCGAAGCGGATTTTATCCTCCACGACGGTGAAGACGTAGCCGCTGTCGTTGATGTCCGGCGGCAGGACGGCGATGCCCATGTTCTGCCGGCACTCTGCGATGTATTTGGCGATCTCGTCCGAGGAGGAGAGCTCGGAGTTGAGCATGGCCGCCATGAAGGCCACGGGATGGTGGGCCTTCAGGTAAGCGGTCTGGTAGGCCACCATGGCGTAGGCCACGCTATGGCTCTTGTTGAAGCCGTAGCCGGCGAAGGGCTCGATGTAATCCCAGAGCTCGGCGGCTTTCTCTCTTGGATGGCCGCGCGCTTCTGCACCCGAGACGAACTTCTCCTTCATCTTGGCCATGACGTCGGCCTTCTTCTTGCCCATGGCCTTGCGCAACGTGTCCGCCTCGGCCATGGTGAAGCCGGCCACGGCCACGGCGATGAGCATCACCTGCTCCTGATAGGCGATAACGCCGTACGTCTCCTCCAGAATCTCCCTGGTCTCCGGAAAGATGTACCTCGTCTTGCGCGTGCCGAGCTTGCGCTGGATGTACTCCTCCACCATGCCCACGGAGAGGGCACCCGGGCGGTAGAGCGCGTTGAAAGCCGCGAGGTCCTCGAACTTCTCCGGCCGTGCCCGGCGCAGCAGGTCGGTCATGCCGCGCGACTCGAATTGGAAGATGCCGCTCGTGCGTCCCTCGCAGAACAGGCGGAAGACCTCGGGGTCGTCCAGCGGGATGTGCTCCAGGTCCAGCTCGATGCCCTGCTGCTTCAGGATCTTGACCGCGTCGTCGATGACGGTGAGGGTGCGCAGGCCCAGGAAGTCCATCTTGAGAAGGCCGAGCTTCTCGATGATGTTCATGTCCCACTGGGTCATGACCTGCTCTTCGTCCCCCTTGGTGACCTTGTAGAGGGGCACGAGCTCATCCAGGCGGCGCGGCGTGATCACGATGCCGGCGGCGTGGACCGAGGCGTGGCGGGTGAGCCCCTCGAGGCGGCTCCCCACGTCCACGACCTGCTTGACCTCGGGGTCCTTCTCGATCTCGCTGCGCAGGGCGTCCACTTCCCTGGCGGCCTGCGCCAGGGACTTGGTCATGTCCGGGAGCAGCTTGGCGATGCGGTCCACCTTCGTGTACGGCAGGCCCAGCACGCGGCCCACGTCGCGGATGACCGCCTTGGCCTGCAGGGTCCCGAAGGTGATGATCTGGGCCACCCGGTCGCGGCCGTACTTCTCCGTCACGTAGTGGATGACTTCGCCCCGGCGGCGCATGCAGAAGTCGATGTCGATGTCCGGCATGCTGATGCGGTCGGGATTGAGGAAGCGCTCGAACAGCAGGTCGTACTGGAGCGGATCGATGTCGGTGATCTTCAAGGCCCAGGAGACCACCGAGCCCGCGGCCGAGCCGCGGCCGGGGCCGACCGGCACGTCGTGCTCCTTGGCGTAGCGGATGAAGTCCCAGACCACCAGGAAGTAGCCGGCGAAGCCCATCTTCTCGATGACCTGGATCTCGTACTCCAGCCGCTCGCGGTAGCGCTCCTCGGGGTTTTTCTGGAGGCGCTTGGCGTTGCGGGCGCGCAGCAGGGAGAGGCGCTGCTCCAGACCTTCGCGGGCCACCTGCTCGAAGTAGGACGAAAGCGTGTACCCGTCCGGCACCGAGTACTCGGGAAGCTGGAACCCTTCCATGGGAATGACCAGGTCGCAGGCCTCGGCGATGGCGAGCGTGTTCTCGATCGCCGCGTGGTCGTCGGGGAAGATGGTGTGCATCTCGTCCGCCGACTTCATGTAGAAGTTGTCCGAGGCGTACCTCATCCGGTCGGGATCGGAGGCCATCTTCTGCGTGCCGATGCAGAGCAGGATGTCGTGGGCGAAGGCGTCGTCCTTCTTGTGGTAGTGGCAGTCGTTCGAGACCACCAGCGGGATGCCGGTGCGGCGCGAGATGCGGCGGAGGACTTCGTTCGCCAGCCGCTGCTCGGGGATCCCGTGGTCCTGCATCTCCAGGTAGAAGTTGCCGTCGCCGAAGATCTCCAGGAAGTCGCGCGCGGTGGCCTCGGCTTCCTTTTCCAGGTTGCCGACGATCTTCTCGTTGATCTCGCCCTTGAGGCAGGCGGAGAGGCCGATGAGCCCTTCGCTGTGCTGGCGCAGGAGCCCCTTGTCGATGCGGGGCTTGTAGTAGAACCCCTCCAGGAAGGCGGAGGAGGTGAGCTTCAGCAGGTTGCGGTAGCCGGTCTCGTTCTTCGCCAGGAGCACGAGGTGGTTGCTGCTCCCCCTGCCCGGCGTGCGGTCGAGGCGGCTGCCCTGGGCGACATAGGCCTCGACGCCCACGAGCGGCTTGATGCCGGCCGCCTTGCAGCGGGTGTAGAACTCGATGGCGCCGAACATGTTGCCGTGGTCGGTCAGGGCCACGGCCGGCATGCCCATGGCAACGGCCGTGCCGATCACGTCGTCGAGGCGGTTGGCGCCGTCGAGGAGGCTGTACTGGCTGTGCAGGTGAAGGTGGACGAAGTCGGTCTTGCTCACTGCGGAGGCATGTTACCAGACGCCGGCTGGCCCGACGACCGGCTGTAGCGGATGACGTAGTCGAGGCCGGAGGAGACCGTCAGAACGGCTACCAGATAGAGCAGCGTCGTCGCGATCGATTCGAGATCCGGCGACAGAGCCGAGAGCAGGACCACCAGCACGGCCGCTACCTGGATGGCCGTGTTGATCTTGCTGAGCATCGTCACCGGAAACTTGCGGATCCCCCCGGCCAGGTAGAGGATCAGCCCCACGACCACGAGGAGCACGTCCCGGCCGATCACCAGCACGGTGATCCAGACCGGGATCTGGACACCATGGTTGAGGCTGGGGATCGTCAGGGCGATGTAAGCGGCGGTGAGGAGGATCTTGTCCGCGATCGGGTCGAGGTAGGCGCCGAGCAGCGACTGCTGGTTGGCGAAGAAGCGGGCAATGAAGCCGTCGAGCGCGTCGGTCAGGCCGGCGACGAGGAACAGGATCAGGGCGCGGAGCGACTGCCCTTCGAGGACGGCGATGATGAACAGGGGGACCAGCCCCATGCGGAGGACCGAGATGAGGTTGGGGATGGTGAATTTCACGCGCCGCCCAGGTGCTTCAGGGTCCGGCGGATGAGCTCCACGGCCTCGCCGCCGGTCAGGGCGGCGGTGGCACGGCACTCCTCATCGGGAGACAGCAAGCCGCAGCTCGCCGCCGTCTCGCAGGCGCCCCCCCTGCCGCCGGAACCGCTAAGGCAGGTCAGATTCTGGCCGAAGCGCGAAAGCACCAGTCCCAGGCTTCTCAGGGCCGTGCTCCGGCGCGCCGGTGCGCCGGGCGAGAAGCGGTGCAGGGTCTGGTCGACGTCCATGAGGCCGAGGTTCACCACCCGCACGATCTCTTCCTGGTGCCGGTGCTCGAGCACGTCCGTGGCGATGCGCCCCGCGGTGGGCCGGCCGTAGCGCACGTTGGGGATGAGCCAGTAGAGGAGCACGGCGAGGTCGGCCTTGGTCAGCTCGGGCTTGGAGGCCACGTCCTGCACGTCCTTGGGCAACAGCGACATCCGCCAGCGGAACTTGGCCGCGGCCAGCTTCTCGGCCAGCGCCGGATCGCGCGGGTTCTCGGCGGCGAGGTTCTGGATGATCTGCAGCCCGGCGCCCGGATCGCCGACGGCCAGCTCCAGCTCGGCCCGGCGCTCGATCAGGGCACGCTCGGCCGGCCGTTGCGCGGCCAGCTCCTTGACCGCGGCCAGCTCGGCGATGCGGTCGCCCCGCGACACGGCCAGGGCGCGCGCGCCTTCCAGCGTGCGCACCTCGGAGGGCGCCCATTTGCGCAGCAGGGAGAGGTGCTGCTCGGCCTCGTCCCAGCGGCTCTGGCGCAGGGCTTCCTGCAAACGGTTGGAGACGATCTCCAAGGCACGGGGGTGCAGCTCGCCCACCTTGTGGAAGGCGCGCTGGTTGCGGGGCGCGATCTCCCGGTAGGCCGAGTAGGCGAGCGGGACGTCTCCGACGAGCTCGGCCGCGCGGCCGAGCACGAGCTGGCTCGCCACGTACTGGGGCATCTCGTCGCTGACCGGCAGCAGCCGCTCGACCGCCTTGGCGAAGCTCCCCTCGCCGAGCTCGATCTGCGCCACCAGCACCTGCGCCGGAGCGAAGCCGGGGTCTTCCTGGAGCAGCTCTTCGGCCGTCTCCAGGGCGCCCTCCCGGTCGCTCGCCGTGAGCAGGGCCCGGTGGGCGGCCTGGATGCGGTCCTGGCGCTCGGGATCCGCCTCGCGGGGATAGCCCGTCAGCGGATCGACGAGGAAGGGCTGCTCCTGGACGGCGAACGGCTGGAGCTGCTGAGGACGGCGGGGCGCCTCCGGCGAAGGAGCCGGGCCGGGCGCCGAGCCGCAGGCGCCCAGCGCTGCCATCGCCGGCAGGGCCAGCAGTACCAACAGGCAGCGCAGGCGGGACAGCCGGCGCAAGGCCCCGGCCTCAGGCCAGGTGGTGAGGCGCGGCGGAAATCGTAGCGATGGCATGC
>DASUNJ010000185.1:0-2706 GCA_036277235.1 Thermoanaerobaculia bacterium
TCCGCGATCTGGTGGCGTTTCAGCCGGTTGGCCGAAGAACCAATCTCGGGGCCAGCCTCTCTTATGCCAGCCGGGTGCTGCGGCACCGCAGCATCGTGGTGGTCTTGTCGGACTTCATAGCAGAGGCTTGGGAGCGACCCCTCCGGCGGCTGGCCGCCCGCCATGAAGTGGTCGCCATCACGGTCGACGATCCCCGCGAGTACGATCTGCCGGATTCGGGCTGGATCGAGATTGTGGACGCGGAGACCGACCGGCGCGTCCTGGTGGACACCGGAAGCAAGGATGTGCGCGCACGGCTGGCCATGCTGACCCAGCGCCGTCGCGATGACCGTGCTCGATCGCTCGCTGCCGCTGGCGCCGATCACGTTCGCCTGGAGACCGGCCTTGATTACGCGATCCCATTGCGACGGGCGTTCGCGCGCCGGGCCAGGAGGATCAATCGGGCATGAACAGCGTGCTACTCGCCCTCCTGCTCGCGGTGCAGGGAACTCCGCCCACCGTCGGAGATACCATCTGGGTGGGACGGACTGTCCGAATTCCGGCAGGCTACACCGTTCGAGCAGGGGACTGGGAACCCGCCGATCCCTTCCAGCTCCTGGGGCGGCCGCGCGTGGTAATTTCCGGCGACTCGGCCAAAATCACATATCCGCTGGTTGTCTGGCGGCCGGGACGCCACGTGGCCACCCTCCCTGGCGTTCTCCTGCTGGGCCCGGGCGGAGCCGTTGATTCGCTACCCCACGAGCAAACGTCTCTGCAGGTGCGCAGCGTACTCCCCGCAGGCGATAGCACGATCTCACCCCAGCCTTCAGCTGCACTCGTCGAGCGCCACGTAGTCACATTGGCTCCGTTGGTGGGCTTGTGGGCCGTAACGATCGTTTTCCTCCTGCCACTCCACCTCTGGTGGCGCCGGCGAGGCAAGTCGACGCGCGCTGCTGCACCAGCCTCTCGTCCTGACGCGCTGGAAGTTCCGCTCTCGCGCTGGGCCGATGCCGGAGAGCACCGCGCCGTCGCCAGCCTGGCAACCGCTCAACTTCGCGCGGCGTTGGCCGACCGAGTTCCCGCCGCGCACATGGGACTCGATACCGAGCGCGTTCTTGCCGAAGTGGCCGCGGCCCGTCCGGAGTGGCCGATAGACGAGTTCGGTGCAGTTCTGCGGTCGTTGGATGACGTCCGGTTCGGAGCCATCGGCTCGTCCCAGGCGCTCGGGCTTTCGCGCTCCAGCATGGCTTTGCGAGAACGTTTGCAGCGCGACGCAGCATGACCTTCGCCCGGCCCTGGCTACTTCTCCTCCTGCTGGCGCTCGCCGCATGGTGGTGGATGCGCCGCCGTCGCCCCGCTCCGGCAGCGCGCTACAGCGATGTCACTCTTCCAGCATCAGCGGTGCGCCGGGCGTGGTGGGTCAGGCTCCCGCCGGCGCTTCGCGGGCTCTCGTTGGCGGCCTTGATTCTGGCAGCTTCCGGTCCACGAATTGGCGGCGACACGGTGGAGGTGAAGCAGGAAGGAATCGCCATCGTAATCACGATCGACATCTCGAGCAGCATGCTCGCTGAGGATTTTGCGCCCTCGAATCGACTCGAGGTCGCCAAGCGGCAGGCGGTGGGCTTTATCCGGGGGCGCACTGCCGATCGGATCGGCTTAGTGGCATTCGCTGGTGAGGCGCTGACCCAGGTGCCCGTCACGCTCGACTATCCCGTCATCGAGCAGGCGGTGATGGACCTGAAAATCGGAAGCCTGGAGGACGGCACCGCCATCGGCAGCGGGCTGGCAACTGCCGTCAACCGCCTTCGCCGTGCACCAGACAAATCGAAAGTGATTCTGCTGCTCACCGACGGCGAGAACAATAAAGGGCTGATCGATCCGCGGACCGCTGCGGCTACCGCGGCGGCCTTCGGGATCAAGGTCTATACGATCGGCGTAGGCACGATCGGCGAAGCGCCCATTCCGACGGGCCGTGGTCTGGGGGGATTTCGCTACGAGCTCCTGCCTGTAAGGATCGATGAGCCGCTGTTGCAGGAAATTGCGCAGAAAACTGGTGGCCGGTATTTCCGGGCCAAGGACAGCGAGGCCCTCAGTCGCATCTTTCGCCAGATCGACGTCCTCGAGAAGACTCCGATCCAGATCACGCGTTACACCCGCTACGATGAAACCACGCGACCGCTGATCCTCCTCGGGCTCGGCGCTCTGGCGCTCGAGCTGCTGCTCGCCGGTACGCTGATTGTGCGAGTTCCATGACGTTCGACTCGCCGCTCATCCTGCTCCTGGCGCCACTCCTGGCGGCGGCCTTTGCGTCCGGTGCCTGGCTGGCGCGCAGCCGCCGTATTCAGCTCGCGCGGCGATGGTCTCCCTCGTTGGCAGGAGTGGCGCGGGCGCGTGGCCGCTGGGCCCCGCTCATTCTCGGTCTCGCAACGCTGCTGGGTGCAGTAGGTCTCGCCGGCCCACGATCGGGGCGGAGCGAGGTCAAGGCCGAAACCCGCGCGCTCAGCCTGGTGTTCGCGATCGATATCAGCCGCTCCATGTTGGCCGAGGACGTCGCCCCGAGCCGGCTGCAGCGGGCCGCCCGCGAAGCACGGCGGCTGATCCAGGATCTCGAGGGAGACCGCCTTGGCCTGATCGCGTTCGCCGGCCGCAGCTATATCCTTGCGCCACTCACGGTAGACGGCGGCGCTATCAGGATGTACCTGGATGCGCTCGATCCCGATCTCGCCA
>DASUNJ010000186.1:0-3701 GCA_036277235.1 Thermoanaerobaculia bacterium
AAAGCCGGCATCGAACCCAGGGAATGCCTCCCGTCGGAGAGCGAGCGCCGCGGCGGCCGGTTGCTCGACCGGGGCTCCGGCCGCGGGCTCATCCTCCGCGGGTGTCCCCACGAAGGGGAACGCCTGAAGGAGCAGCCGCCAGGGGGAGGGGAGCCGGCGGAGCTGCCATCCGGCCTGGGACTCGCCGCCGGGTCCGACCAGCTTCGGTGCCAGGCCGGCAGCGTCCGGGAAGGCTGCGAAGCCCTCCAGCAGACGGTCGAGGGCGCCCGCTTCGGGGATCGCGTCCGGGTTCAGGATGAGCAGGATCGCCCCTCGGGCCTCGGCCGCTCCCGCGTTCGCTCCGCCGCCGAAGCCGAGGTTGCCCTCCGGCTGGACGAGCCGCGCCGGTCCCAGCTCCAGGGGGCCGGACGAGCCGTTGTCCACCACGATCAGCTCGAAGCGCGGATCGCGCGGCCAAGCGGAGGTGAGGCGGGCGAGAAGCTCCTCGTTGCGCCAGTGGACGACGACGCCTGAGAGCTTGGGGGACGGCATCGGGGCAGAGGTTATCAGGTGCCCCGGACGTACAAGGCTTCGTGGTGAGGCCGTCCGCGGCGGACCTGCCGGATGCGGCCGGAATCGGCCATCCGGCGGAGCACCAGCGCCACGTTGCGAACCCCGACCGGCTCCCGCAGGAGGTCGGGGAACCGCTGGTTGACCTCCTCGGTGACCCTGGCCCCGCCGAAGCGCTCGTCCTCAAGCTTTTCCTCGACGACCCGGGCGACCAGCCGGGTGAGGATGCGCCGGTGGCCGGTATCCAGATCCTCGTCGCCCGATTCGGAGGCGCTGACGAGCCCGAGCGCGGAGCTCAGGCTGCTGCGGAGCGCCGCCACCGTCTCGGAGATCCGCGCGCTCTCGGCCGCGTGGCGCTCCCGCTGCTCCCGGTGCGCGGTCTCCTGCTCGGAGTGGAGCTTCTCCTGCTCCCGGTGATGGGCGAGCTGCCGCTCCAACTGGGCAAGGAGCCTTTCGATCGACGCAGGAGGAGTCATGGGTCTCCCTTCTTCAGGATGCTGCGAAACGGCTCTCATACTACCACCAAGCCGGGAAATATGCTGCGACTCGGAGCCGATACGCAGCATACGGAGCCCGGGTCTCAGCCGCTGGAGGGTTAGTCGCAGCATCCGGGGCTCGATTCGCAGCATATCGGCTGGTTGAGTGACGAGCTCGGGCCCATTTCGCAGCATCTTGCGAAGTAGCGCCGGCCGCTAAAGGGTGATTTGCTGCAAAACGAGGCCGAGCGACAGCTGCTCAAGGCGAAGCTGCTGCAACTCAAGGGAGAGTCGCAGCATCTCACGCGTAGGGAGCCGCGTTTCGCAGCCTATTGGCGGCGTAGCCGGAGGGCGCGGAGCCAGCCGGAGGGGATGCCGGCGGCGCGGGAGAGGTCGCCCGAGCCGAGGGCGCGGCCCAGGTCTAAGAGGTCGCGGACGGCCATGCGCCAGAAAGGCTGGCCCCGGGCCACCAGCCACCGGTTGCCGTAGACGAGGCGCCAGCGCTCGCGGCTCATCGTGCCGCCGGTGGCCGATCCAGCATGCCGCGCCCGGGCCGCCGGGACCAGGAGGGCGCTCCAGCCCTCGGCCTGGAGCCGTCCGGCGAGGTCCACGTCCTCATAGTAGGAGATCAGGCGGGGGTCGAACGGCTCGTTTCCCAGGGCTGCCCGGCGGTAGATCGCAGCCGTGGCCGATACGCCCCAGATCTCACGAGGCGCGGAAAGGGCCGGCGCCGGCTTGCCATGGCCGGCCTGGACCGCCTGTCCCCACCGGTTCCACTCGATGCCGCAGCCATCCACGAGGCCGTCCATCGACAGGTTGATCCCCTGGGCGGCAGCCACCGTTGGATGACGGTCGAGCGCCTCGACCAGCGAGGCCGTCCACCCCGGCTCGACAAGGGCGTCGTCGTTGACCGTGGCCACGTACTCCCGGGAAGACTCCGCGATCCCCAGGTTGGTCCCCGCCGCGAAGCCCAGGTTCTTCCCCGGCCGGATCACCCGGTCCGGGAGATCGAGCGGTGTCTCGCCCTGGTCGATGACGATGATCTCGACGCCCTCGCGCCGGAGCGCCTCAAGACAAGGGATGAGCCACGGGCTACGCCCGAGGGTGGGGACGACGGCGGTGACTTTGGAGCCTACTCCCACCGCAACACCACCCGATCCAGGATCGCCCCGTTGGGAGCCCCCGGCGGGTAGGGGCCGTAGGCGGCGAGCACCAGGGGCTCGCCGGCCGGCCAGTCGAAGGGGCCGAGGGTCACCTTCTCCCAGACGCGGTGCCGGCCCGGGGTCCAGACCGCGAGGATGCGCTCGCCCGCCTGCACGTTCACGCGGAAGGGAACCGGCTGGTTGCGCACGAGCTCGGCTTGAAGCTCGATCGTCACCCGCTTTCCGCCGGGCGCGACCGGCGCCTTCAGCCTCTCGCCGATCCGCAGCACCCAGCCCCCCCGATGGCGCGCGCGCTCGATCACCCAGAGCTCGGGATGGATGTGCCCGCCGCTCTTCCAGACGTGCACGTCCTCCAACTCGACGACACGGGTGGGCATCCGGGCCGCCACCAGGGGGAGCGCCGCGGTGGCGGCGAGCACGGCGGCCAATCCCGCGAGCGCCGCCCCTTCTCTTCCCTTACGCAAGGGCAGCCACCAGATCATCGTCACCAGCGCGAGAGAGACCGGCGGCCAGATCCAGGTCGCGGCCCGCGGGCGTATCGAGCTGGGAAAGAAACGCACGAGGTCCGAGCCCAGCCGCTCGCTCAGATGATCGAGCGGATAGGTGCGCCCGTTCGCGAAGCTGTAGGTCCAGCCGGGCACCACCAGCCAGACCAGCGTCAACGCCAGGGTGACGGCTGCCAGCCCGGCCAGCAGCGCCCGGCCACCCGGTCCGCGCCTTGCGAGCAGCGGCACCAGGGAGATCGCGAGCAGCGGCAGCGCGATCAGCGCGTAGCGGAACGGCGGAGACCAGCCGCCGTACCACTCGATCCGCGGCACCACGATCAACAGATAGGGCAGGGCCACGACGGCAAGGTGTACGAGGAGACGGTTGCGGCGGACCACCAGCAACAGCAGCGCCGGCAGCAGCAGCATCCAGATCGGAGCGCTCCCGAACAATCCGAAGGCCGTGTCCCAGAACAGGCCGAGCCCGCCCTTCAGGTAGTCGAGCCAGGTGTGGCGCTGCGGGTCGATCTCCTCGAAGGTGTGGATCTTGAACGGGTTGCGGTAGAGCAGGTTGTTGTAGAGCAGGATGCCCGCGCCGAGCGCCGCGAGCAGCCCGCCCAGGATCAGGATCGGCTTGCGCGGACGGCCCGCGTGCCACCAGGCCAGCGGCACGAGGGGAGCCGCCAGCATCATGAGGCGCATCTTGACCAGCGGCAGCAACAGCACCGGCAGGCCGATTGCCAGCCACTCGGCCCAATCCCACCGGCGCCGGCCGTCCAGGCCCAGGATGCGGTCGAGGGCGACCACCAGGAGCAGGGTCGCCGGCACCTCCACCCAGACCTGGGAGGCATAGAGGAGGACCGGCGGCGTGAACGCGAACACCGCCCAGGCGGCGAGGGCCTCCCCCGGATGGTCCGGAAAGTAGCGGCGGGTCAGGCGCAGCACGGCCCAGGCGAGGGCGGCGGAGAAGACCGCCATCATCGCCAGTGCGCCCATCTTGCCGCCCAGCCGGTAGGCCGGAGCGAGCG
>DASUNJ010000187.1:0-4784 GCA_036277235.1 Thermoanaerobaculia bacterium
CTCGCCGTCGATGTCCCAGGCCTCCAGCTTGCCCTCGGTGCCCTCGTTTAGGGCCAGGGCCTTGAGCGCGCCCTCCTTCGTCAGCGTGAGGTCCTCGATGACCCCCCTGTCCAGTCCGTACACCTGGCAGGTCGGCAGGTCGGGTGGGTGCGGACAGGCCCAGCGCGGATAGATGCGGTCGCCCATGGGCTTCCGCACGTCGATCCGGCAGGGAGCCGGGAAATCGGGGCAGAGGACCGGCGGCGGGAAGCTGCCCGGCAGGAGCTTCCAGAGGCCGTTGCCGTAGGTGGCGACGATGACCCGGTCCCGGTCGAAGAAGAAGTTGCTGGTGCTGCGGATGAAGTAGTCGGAGAACGGGATCTTGGCCCAGGTCTGGCCGCCGTCGGCCGATTCGAAGATCCCGGCGGCCTCGGTGCCGACCAGGACGTGGCTGGTGTTGTCGGGGTTGAAGCCGATGGTGTGGACCTGCAGGGGGCCGCCGCCGGGCACGCTGAACTGGAACCGGCCGCCGTCGAGGATCAGGTCGGTCAGCGCCGTCATCGCCGTCCACGTGGCGCCGCCGTCCTGGGTGACCTTCATCTGGCCGCTCACGACGTCGGTGGCGATCACGTGCTGCGGGTCGCCGGGGTCGGCGCCGAAGACGGCGGGGATGGTGAAGCTCCCCTGGCCCGGGCCGTAGGCTCCCAGGCTGCCCAGGCTTCCGGAGCCGCTCCCATCCGCGTTGGCCGAGGTGGCGGTGCGGTTGGCGACGTCGAGGTCGATCCGGATCAGGCCGATCTTGCTCCCCGGCCGGTTGACCGCCTGCCAGATCCGCGGGTTGGCCGGCGGCCCGACGATCTGCGGGAAATGGGCCGGCGACGGAGCGATGGTGAACGGCGTCGTGCTGGCCGGAATCCTGACCGGATTCCAGCTTGTGCCGGTGTCGAGGGTCAGGGCGATCCCGGTGGCGGGGGAGCCCGGAGCCCGCGTGTACTGGATGTATTTGCCGGTGTCGATGATGAAAGGGTTGCCCGCGTTGTCCGGCGGATCGTTCCAGCGAGCGAAGTTGAGGAAGTGATCGGAGCTCTTGAAGTTCCCAAAGCCCTCGTCCATGCCGGTGATGATCTCGTTGGTGTGGGAGGGCGTGCTCCGCTTCATCTGGAGGGCGTAGCCTTCCGGGCAGCGGGGGTTGATCCAGTTCCTCCCGCCGTCGGGCGAGGCCCAGAGGCAGTTGTCCTGCGTGCCGAAGAACAGGTCGGTGTGGTCCGGGTGGATCTGGCCGGCGACGTCGTAGATCTGGAGCGCGTTGAAGCCCCCGGTGCCCCCGCCGCCGACCACGAAGGTCTCGCCTCCATCCGTCGAGTTGTACACGCCGCCGTCGCTGACGATGAATTTGCCGACGTTGCCCCAGGTGTTGAAGGCGAAGCCGTTCGTCTCGAGGGCATTGGGAGGATCCAGCTTCAAGGGGTCCCACGAACCGTTGCAGTTCAGGCTGCCGCTCCGGTTGGTGCAGGTCTTCCGCACCTGGTTGTAGGGGTTCCCGAAGACGATCTCGAACTGGCCCGGGCTGGCGGGGAGCTCTTTCGACACCGCCAGCCAGGAAGGGCGCCCCTGATGGGCCGCGCCCGGCGGGTTCAAGCTCGTCCAGCTCCGCCCGCCGTCGTCGGATTCGAACAGCTTGTCCGGCCGGGTGGTGACGAAGAGGACGTCCGAATTGAACGGCGACGCGTCGATCAGGTGCGTGCCCTGCTGGGTACAACCGCCGATGCCGGCGGAGCCGGACCCCCAGGTCGCCCCGCTGTCGGTGGAACGGAAGATCCCGGCGTCGCCGCAGACGTCGACGATCCCCTGTCCGTGGGCGACCACGGAGACGATGCGCCAGTTGTCCGCCGCCGGATCGGGCACGACGTGCGTCCAGGTGGCGCCGCTGTCGCGGCTGATGGCCAGCCCGCAGTCGGTGCCCACGTAGATACCACCCCCGACGTAGGAGATTCCGTAGGCGTTCGCCGCGGCCGGACACTTCGGTCCGGCGGGCGGGTTGGAGGTCGGGGGCTTCTCCCAGTTGATGCCGCCGTTGAGGCTGCGCCAGATGCCGCCGCGGTTGCCGGTGCGGGTGTCGGCATAGGCGGTCGCCACGACCCTCTGTGACAACGCGGGGCTGTATTTGACATCGGCCATCCGGAAGGGGGGGAGGCCGGTGAGATGGGACCAGGTGAGGCCGCCGTCCTGGGTCTTGAAGAGCCCGCCGCTCTCGCTCGCCACGATGGCGATCGAGGAGTTGGTGGGGCTGACGGTGACCGCCACGGCCCTTCCCCCCGGCCAGACGTCCGGCTGCATCGGCTCGATGATGGTCGCCGCTACGGGCGCGGGGGATGCGCTCGCGAGCGCAACGAGGACGGCGAGGCTCGCCCAGGCCAAGCCGCAAAGCCCATCCTTGACGATTGAAAAGATACGCATGGGAATTTCCTCCTTTCCACCGAGAGGGCGGTTGCTCTGGTGAGGCGACGGAAGGAGCAGAATGACAACGGATGACTCGGCAGACTCCCGCCGCCCCCGGGCTCTTTTTTGCCTCAGCGCCGGTCTAAGCCGGTCGGAGGGCGATTTCCATGACCCAGAGAACCGTCCGCGGTCTCGTCTGCCTTGCCATGCTGGTCCTCCTGGCTCCCGCGTCCCGCGCGCAGGAGGAGACCGGCACGGAAGACATTGAGCTGACCGGACGTGTGGTGGACTCCGAAGGCCACCCCCTGGCAGGGGTGGAGATCTGGCGGCCGACGGAGGGCTCCGACGACGTCGTCGCCGCGGTCAGCGGGCCGGACGGCTCGTTCACGTACCCGTTCGACGGCGTGTTCCCTCTGGGCGCTTGCCCGCCCGGATGGCTGCCCGACGAGTCCCCTGCCAAAGGGGAAGAGCCGATGGGTTTCCAGATCCGGCTCCGGCCCGCGACGCGCATCGCGGGCCGCGTGGTGGACGCCAGCGGCGAGCCCGTGGAAGGGGTTCAGGTCCAGGCCTGGCTCGCCGGCGTCGACCGGGGGTGCGCGGTCTACCTCCATACGGGCTGCCCGGGTCCCGCCGACCGCCGGACGGGCGACACCGACGCGGACGGCCGTGTCGTCTTCGAGTCGCTGGAGCCCGGATGGTGGGAGGTCCACCTGTCGGACGACTGGTACCTCGTGGAGCGCCGGCTCGGCGAGGCCGGCAAGAGCGCCGACGAGATCGCATTCGCTCTGCCCGAGCGGCTCGTGCCCCTGGAGGGCCGGGTGGTGGACGAGGACGGCGCGCCCGTGGCCGGAGCGCGGGTGAGCGTCTCCGGAGACCGGCCCGACAGCGAGGCCCGAACCGGCACGGACGGGGGCTACCGCTTCCCCCGCGTCCTCCCCGGCCGGCAACGGCTGGAGGTGCGGCACGCGGATTTCGGCCTGGCCGTGGAGATGGTCGAGATGGCGGGGCCGCGCACCCGCCTCGACGTGCGCATGCCGCGGGCCACGGTCGTCCAAGGCCGGATCCTGGGGCGCGACGGCTCCCTGGTGGCCGCGCCCTCCCTCCGAGTGGACAAAGAGCCCGTCGAGGTCGACGTCGAGGGCCGTTTCCGGTTCAGCCTCACTCCGGGAGAGCACGAGATCCGGGCCGAGGCTCCGGACCGAGCCCCGGACGAGCGGCGGGTCACGGCCGCGGGCGATCCGATCGACCTGGACCTGGAGCTGGGCCGGCCTGGCGCGATCGTGGGCCGCATCGGGGACCTCGCCGAGCGGCAGTTCGTGTCGCTGGGACTCCAGGACGGTTCCCGGGAATCCTCGGCCGAGGCGCGCGCGGACGAGCAGGGTCGTTTCCAGTTGACCGGCGTGGCCGCGGGAGCGTGGACGCTCGTCGCGACCGACAACCTCGGCCGGACGATCGAGCGCCAGGTGCAGGTGGAGGAGGGCCGGGTGACCATGGTGCCGGAGCTACTCTTCCCGCCGCTGCCCGCGGTCCGCGGACGTGTTCTCGATCCCGATGGGCGGCCCATCCCGGGCGCGAGCCTGTCCTTCGAGCAGGAGCGGCTGCGGGTCTGGGCGGTCGCCGACACACAGGGGAGGTTCACGACGCGCCTCACCAACGGGCTCTGGACGGTGCGGGCCGAGCCGAACGGCTACGCCCCGGCCATGGCCATGGTCGCCGTGCAGGGCGGCGCTCCGGTCGACGTTCCGGAGCTGCGGCTCGCGCGGGGCGTGGTGCTCTCCGGCTCCGTCGCCGGCCTGGCGCCCGGAGAGATGCCCTACGTCGAGGCCACGAGTGAGGACGGGGCCTGGGAGCGCGGCATCCTCTCCAAGGACGGCACCTACCGGATCCCCGATCTCGGGCCGGGGACCTGGATCGTCAAGGTGCGGCTCGACAAGCGCGAGTCCTCCACCCGGGTGCACATCCTGCCGCAGGACAACGTGGTACGGGTCGACCTGGCGCTCGCGGAGCCTGAGGTGCCTGCGCCGGGTTCCTAGGGACGGTTTGCAGGCGGAAAGAGCCGGGCCAGGAGCTCCTTGTCCTCGCGAAGGGCCTCGAGCTCGCCCGCGCCCCATGAAGGGGGGCTCCCGCGTCCGTGAAGGTGCAAACCTACCGCTATTCGCGCTCCGGGAGGAGGGTCCCTCCCTCCGGGAAGGGAGGCGGCTCCCTCTCCGCGCAGCGGGGAGGGCAGGGGAGGGGTCTTCTTCCCAACGGCGGTCTTCGGAGCCAGAGCCCGGCCCATCCAACAAACGGAGGAAGAAGCGTGTCTACAAAAAATAAGGCCGCCCGGTTGTCCGCACTGTGGAGGTCCTGCACGTCGGCAAGGGGAG
>DASUNJ010000188.1:0-13127 GCA_036277235.1 Thermoanaerobaculia bacterium
CTCGCCGGATCGAGCTGGTGCAGGAACCAGAGACGCTGCTGCCCGAACGACAACGGCAGGTTGCCGTCTCGAGGGGCCTTCGGGATGGGCGCGGTCCCCACGGTCCCGAGTTGGGGCGCAAGATCGGCGATCGTGGGCGCCGCGAAAAAGGCGTCGAGCGCCACCTCGGCGCCGAGCCGGTCGCGGATGCGCGACACAAGCTGCGTGGCCATGAGCGAGTGCCCGCCTAAGTCGAAGAAGCTGTCGAGGACGCCGACGCGGTCGATCCCCAGCATCTCCTGCCAGATCCCCGCGAGGGCCTGCTCGACCTCGTTTCGGGGCGGCATGTAGGCCGTTTCCAACTCGGGGCGGGAATCGCCGGTCGCGAGAGGGAGCCACTCGGGCTCGGACGCTTCCGTTGCCGCCGTCACGGTCCGCGGCTCGATCCAATACCTGCGCCGTTCGAATGGATGCGCCGGCAGGGGCACCCGCAGGCGCCGCTCGCCGGAGTGGAAGCCGGCCCAGTCCACCTTCGCTCCCGCCATCCAGAGACGGCCCAGGGCGGTGAGCAGGAACGCGTCGTCGGGCTGCTCGTCGCGCGGGTGGCGCATCGACTGCACCACCGCAGCATCGGAATGCTGCCTGACAAGAGTGCTCAGGGTGCGCCCGGGGCCGGTCTCCAGGAGCGCGAGGTCCGGGTCGCGCAGCAGCTCGGTGAGACCCTCCGAGAAGCGGACCGTGCCGCGCAGGTGACGGACCCAGTAGTCGGGATCCGTTGCCTCGTCGGCCTTGATCCACGTGCCGGTGACGTTCGACAGATAGGGACGCTGCGGCGGGTGCAGCCGCACCTTGCGCACCTCGGCACCGAACGCTTCCAGCACCGCGTCCATCATCGACGAATGGAAGGCATGCGAGGTACGGAGGCGGCGGGCTTCGACCGCGAGCTCTGCCTGAAACGCCTCGACGGCCGACACCGGTCCCGATACCACGCACGAAGAGGGAGCGTTGACTGCCGCGAGCGACAGCTCCATACCCAGTCTCAGCTCGGCCTCGGGCAGCGCGACGCTCAGCATCGCCCCTTCGGGAAGGCTCTGCATCAGGCGTCCGCGGGCGGCGATCAGGGCAAGGGCATCCTCCAGCGAGAGCACGCCCGCCAGACAAGCCGCCACGTACTCGCCGATCGAGTGGCCAATCATGACCTTGGGCTCGATCCCCCAGGACATCCAGAGGCGAGCGAGCGCATGCTCGATCACGAAGAGCGCCGGCTGGGTGTGAACCGTCTGCTCCAGGCCCGCGGCGTCCTCAAAGATCACCTCGCGAAGATCGGAGCCCAGAATTTCGCAGGCGCGGTCGACTTCGCGACGGAAGACCTCCTCGGTCTCGTAAAGGCCGCGGCCCATGCCCTGGTACTGCGCGCCTTGGCCGGGGAACAGGAATGCGACCGGGCGATCGCTCCGCTCCTCGTGGCGGGAGAGGATGCGACGGGGGTCTTCCAGGGCCGCGACGGCATCGCCGAGGTCGCGGCACACCACGATGCGCCGGTGTCCGAAGGCGCGCCGCCCGGCCTGCAGCGTCCAAGCGGCGTCGGCAAGGTCGATCTCAGGATTCCGGCGCAGATGGTCCGCCAGCTCGGCCGTGGCCGTGGTCAGCGCCGACTCCGTTCGCGTCGAGAGGACCAGGAGCTGCCACGGACGGGAGGGGCTGCCCGGCTCCCGCGGCGGCGCTTCCTCGACCGCCACATGGGCGTTGGTGCCGCCGACGCCGAAGGAGCTGACGCCCGCGCGGCGTGACGCGCCGCCCCTCGGCCACGGGCGCAGGCCAGTGTTGACGAAGAACGGAGTGCTGGGGAAGTCGATCTCCGGGCTGGGCTTCATGCAGTTGATGCTGGGCGGGAGGGCTTCGTTCTCCAGCGCCAGCACGGTCTTGATCAGGCCGGCAACCCCGGCCGCCGCCTCCAGGTGGCCGAGGTTGGGCTTGAGCGAGCCGATGGCGCAGAAGCCCCTCGCATCGGTACCACGCCTGAAGACCTCGGAGAGCGCGGCGATTTCGATGGGGTCGCCCATCGGGGTGCCAGTGCCGTGCGTCTCGATGTAGCTCACCGATTCCGGCGCGAACCCCGCGAAGTCGTGGGCCGCGGCGATCGCCTCGGCCTGGGCATCGACGCTCGGCGCCGTGTAGCCGACCTTCACGGAGCCGTCATTGTTGATGGCCGAGCCGTGGATGACGGCGTGGATCGTGTCGCCATCGGCGAGCGCGTCCTCCAGCCGCTTGAGCACCACGACGCCGACGCCGCTGCCCATTACCGTCCCGCCGGCCTCGGCGTCGAAGGCCCGGCAGTGCCCATCCGGCGAGAGGATGCCGCCCTCGTAGTAGAAGTAGCCCGCGCCGTGCGGCACGGCCACGCAGACGCCCCCCGCCACCGCCATGTCGCACTCGTAGCCGAGCAGGCTGCGGCAGGCGAGATGAATGGCAACCAGCGAGGTCGAGCAGGCCGTCTGCACGGCGACGCTCGGGCCCCGCAGGTTCAGCAGGTAGGAGACCCGCGTCGCCAGGTAGTCCTTGTCGGAGAGCTGGCGCAGCACGGCGAGCTCGGCCGGATGCAGCTCCTCCGGCCGCGACAGCACGTTGTGCAGGAGGTACTGGTTGAACTGGCAGCCGGCGTAGACACCGATCGACCCGGCGTACCCCTGGGGGTCGTAGCCGGCATGGGCGAACGCCTCCCAGACGCACTCCAGGAACAGCCGGTGCTGGGGATCGAGGAGGCTCGCCTCGCGCGGGCTGAAGGCGAAGAAGCGGGCATCGAAAAGGTCGATCCCCTCGAGACGGGGGCCGGCCATGACGTAGCGCGGATTGCTCGACAGCTCCGGGGGGACGCCAGCGGCCTCCAGGTCCGCCGCGGAGAGCGGCACGATCGACTCCACACCGTCCCGCAGGTTGCGCCAGAACTCGTCGAGATTGCGCGCACCGGGGAAGCGCCCGGCCAAGCCGACGATGGCGATGCCGGTGTCGCTCATACGCCCTTCTTGCCCTTCATCCGTTGTTGCTGGCGCTGCAGGGCCGCCTTGCCCCGCTGCACCCGCTCTTCGACCTTGGAGAATCCTGGCGACGCGGGGCCGCCCGCCGGCCGCTCCAGGTGGGCCGCGAGCGCGGCGACGGTCGGATGGCGGAAGAGATCGACCAGGGGGAGCTCGCGCTGAAGCGCCTCGCGCAAACGGAGCCGCGCCCGGGCGATGGCGAGCGACGAGCCTCCCAGCTCGAAGAAGCTGTCGTGGATGCCCACGCGCTCCAGCTTGAGCACCTCCCGCCAGATCCCGGCGATCGTCCGCTCGAGGTCGCTGACCGGCTCGACATAGGGCGACTCCAGATCCGGGCGGTCGCTCCCGGGCGCGGGCAGCGACCGGCGGTCCACCTTGCCGTTGGGCGTGAGAGGGAGCGCCTCCAGGGTCAGGAAGTACGACGGCACCATGAAGTCCGGCAACCGGCGGCGCAGGAACTGCCGCAGGTCGGTGGTGCGGAGCTCGCCGTCCGGCACGACGTAGGCGGCGAGGCGGGTCTCTCCTTCCTGCTCTACGGCCGTTATCACCGCCTCCTTCACCCGAGGATGGCGGCAGAGAGCGGCCTGGACCTCGCCCGGCTCCACCCGGAAGCCACGGACGCTCACCTGGTCGTCCGCGCGGCCCAGGAACTCCACCTCACCGTCGAGTCGGTAGCGTCCGAGATCGCCCGTCCGGTAGAGACGGTCCCCAGCTTGGCCCGTCCACGGATTGGTCACAAAACGCTCCGCCGTCAGACCGGAATCGCCGAGGTAGCCCAGGGACAGGTAAGGCGTGCGCACGTGAATCTCACCGCGCTCGCCGGGAGCCGCGAGGCTGCCCGAGCGGCCGATCACCAGGAGCTGCACGCCGTCGATGCCGCGGCCCAGTGGCACAACACCCTCTGTCGCCTCGGCCACGTGGAAGCCCATGGCCTGCGGGGTCTCGGTGGTGCCGTAGAAGTTGACGGCGGTGCACCCGGGCGCCAGCCGGTGCAGGCGCTCGACATCACGCCCGTCGAGCACGCCACCGCCGAAGAAGGCCCGGCGCAGGGGCAGCGTGCCCGCGGCGTCCCCGGGGTCGAGGAGCTGCCCCATTGCAGGTGTCAGGTGCGCGACGGTCACGCCACTCACGGACAGCCACTCCATCAGCTTTTCGGGCTCCAGCATCTCGGCGGGCCGGGGGATGCACAGGGCGGCGCCCAGGCAAAGGGGAGTGAAGACATCGCGCAGGAGCGGGTCGTGTGAAAGCCCCGAGAGCATGCTGAAGCGGTCCGTCTCGTTCAGACCCGAGGCGCCGATGTGCCACGTGAGGAAATGGGACAGCGGGCCGTGGCTGCCGAGGATCCCCTTGGGCACACCCGTGGAGCCCGAGGTGAAGGCCACGTACGCGAGGTCGTCCGGCCCGACCGGTGGCGGGGCGAAGCCTGGAGCTGCCGCGGCCCAAGCTGCCGTGCTCCAATCCTCGGACACGGTGACGCTGCAGAGCGGCTTTTCAAGCCCGGCTGGCACCCCCCCGGCGGCCTCCATCGCCAGCAGGGCGCGCGGCCGGGCCTGCGCCACGCAGGAGGCCAAGCGTTCCTCGGGGTAGGCGGAGTCGAGGACCAGGAAGGCCGCGCCCGTCTTGAGCGTGCCCAGCAGGCCGAGGACCAGTCCGGCGCCGCGCTGAGCGTAGATCGCCACCACGTCGCCCGTCCCGACCCCATTCGCCCGCAGGTGATGGGCGAGGCGGTCGCTCGCGACATTCAGCTCGCCATACGTCCGGACCCGGTCCCCGTCCAGGATGGCGGTCCGCTCCGGCGCGCTCTGAGCCATCCGCGCGAAGCGCTCGTGGACGGCCCCGTGCCACTCGGGGACGAGCGGCGCCGCCGGGTCGGGCAGAGCCGCACGGTCTTCTTCGGTCAGCAGGGAGAAGGCGTCGATCGGGCTTGCGGGCTGCTCCACTGCCTGGGCGAGCAACCCGTCGAGCTGCCGCGCCAGCAAGGCAATGCGATCCCCGTCGAACAGGTCGGCGTTGTAGACCCACTCGATGCCGATGCCGTCCGGGCGATCGGCGACGTAGAGCGTGAGGTCGAACTTGGAGCCGGCCGCGGGCGAGGAGAACGCCTCGACGGCGAGGTCCGGCAGCTCGGCTTCCGCCTGCGGGAAGTTGAGCATGTTGAACATCACCTGGAAGAACGGCGTGCGGGAGAGGTCCCGCTCGGGCCGCAGCTCCTCCAGGAGCATCTCGAACGGCACGTCCTGATGCGCGTAGGCGCCCAAGGCCGTCTCGCGCACCCGTCCCAGCAGCTCGCGGAAGGCTGGATTGCCCGCCAGGTCGGTGCGCAGCACCAGGGTGTTCAAGAAGAAGCCGATCAGCCCCTCGACCTCGGACCGGCCACGGCCGGCGATGGGCGTACCCACCGTGACGTCCTCCTGCCCGGAGTGCCGGGCGAGCAGCAGCTCGAAAACCGCCAGCAGGGTCATGAAGAGCGTGGCGCCCTCCCGCCGGGAGAGGGCGCGCAGGCCGTTCGACAGCTCGCCGGAGAGGCGCAGCGAGAGCTGGCCGGGACGGAACGTCTGTACCGCTGGCCGTGGCCGGTCGGCCGGCAGCTCGACGCCGTGCGCGGCGCCGTCGAGCCGCTCGCGCCACCAGGCGAGCTGGCGCTCGCGCACCGGCCCCTGCAGCCAGGCGCGCTGCCAGGCGCCATAGTCGGCATACTGCACGGTCGGCTCGGGCAACGGCGAGGCTGCCTCCTTGGCGAAAGCCCTGTAGAGCGTGGTCAGCTCGCGCAGAAACACGCCCATCGACCAGCCGTCCGAGACGATGTGGTGGACCGTGACGAGCGCCACGTGCTCTTCGGGCCCCAGGCGCAGCAGTCTGCTGCGGATCAGCGGACCGCGGGCGAGATCGAAGGGCCGCGCGGCCTCTTCCGCGGCGAGGCGCCCGGCAAGGTGTCTGACTTCGTTCGGCATCCCCGAAAGGTCGATCAGGGGCATTACGACCGGGCCGGGCGGCGCGATCACCTGCACCGGCCTCTCCCCTTCCAGGCCGAAGGTGGTACGCAAAGCCTCGTGGCGGCGGACGATCTCGGTCAGGCTGCGTTCGAAGACCTCGCACCGGAAACGCCCGGTCAGCCGCACCGCCGCCGGGAGGTTGAACGTGCCGGTGCCCGGCTCGAGCTGATCGAGGAACCAGAGCCGCTCCTGCGCGAAGGAGAGGGGGAGGTCGCCGTCGCGAGGTACGGACACCAAGGGCGGCGTCGCCTCCGGACCGGCCTCGCCGCGGAGCCGCGCCACCTCCGCGGCCAGGGCGGCGACGGTGGGAGCGCCGAACAGCGCCCGCAGGGGCAGCTCGACGCCGAGCGCCTCGCGCACCCGCGACACCACCTGGGTTGCCAACAGGGAGTGGCCGCCCAGTTCGAAGAAGTCGTCGTGCGGACCGACCCTTTCGACGTGGAGGACCTCCTCCCACACACCGGCCAGCAGCTCCTCCAGCGGCCCGGCTCCGGGCGCGCCGGACTCGGGCCGGTCGAGGGGGGCGGCACCGAGCTTCGCGAGGGCCTGCCGATCCACCTTCCCGTTCGGGTTGAGGGGCAGGGCTTCCAGACGCACGAACGCGGACGGCACCATGTGTTCCGGCAGCGTCCGCCGCAGCCAGCTCCGCGGCTCGACCTCCTCCTCTCCGACCCAGAAGGCGACCAGGCGGACATCCTCCCCGAGGGGCAGCGCCAGCACCACCACCTCGGTCACGGCTGGATGGGCCGCGAGGGCCGTCTCAATCTCGCCCAGCTCGATCCGGAAGCCACGGATCTTGACCTGGAAGTCGCGGCGGCCGAGGAACTCCAGGTCGCCGTCGGAGCGCCAACGCGCAAGGTCGCCGGTGCGGTACAGACGGCTGCCAGGGGCTCCGAACGGGTTGGGGATGAACTTCTCCGCCGTCAGCTCCGGCCGGTGGAGATAGCCGCGGGCGAGACCCCCACCACCCAGCAAAAGCTCGCCGGGCACACCTACCGGCGCCGGCTGCATCTGGGCGTCCAGCACATGGCCCTGCGTCCAGGCGACCGGCCGGCCGATGGTGGGCTCCTCTCCCGGGACCACTCGGGTGAAGGTCGAGTAGGTGGTGTCCTCCGAGGGGCCATAGAGGTTGAAGAGCCGCTCGGCCGCGGTGCGTTCGTGGATCTTCTCGGCCAGCGCCCGCTTGAGCGGCTCGCCGGCGAGGTTGACGGTGCGCACCGAGTCGGGAACGCCTCCCAGCCGCACGAGCTCGGCCATCGCCGAGGGCACGGTGTTGACCAGGGTCACGCGCGCCTCGACGGACGGCAGATCCAAGGCGCTCCCGGCCAGGACTACCGCGCCCCCCCAGCTCAGCGGGACGAAAAGCTCGAATACCGACAGGTCGAAAGCGATCGAGGTCGAGGCCAGCACTCCGGCCAGATCCTCGGGCGGAAAGACCTCGCGCGCCCAGCGCACCAGGGCGACGGCGCTCGCATGCTCGATCGCAACCCCCTTGGGCCGGCCGGTCGAGCCGGACGTATAGATGAAGTAGGCGAGGTTGTCCGGCCCCACCGCCGCCTCCGGACCGGCATCCCGCTTCGCGCCGGTTCCCTCGGCGTCAAGGCAGAGGAACGGACCGTTCCAGCCGAGCCCGGGAAGTGACCGGAGCAGGCTTTCTCGCGAGATCAGGACCGCAATATGGGCATCCCCGACCACGAAGGCCAGGCGCTCGGACGGGTAGGCGGGGTCGAGCGGTACATAGGCCCCACCCGCCTTGAGCACGGCGAGCAGGGCGATCACCAGCGACTCCGATCGCTCCAGGCAGACACCGACCGCCCGCTCGGGTCCGATCCCCATCGCGCGCAGGCGGTGAGCCAGATGGTTGGCCCGGCGGTCGAGATCTTCGTAGGTCAGCCGCTCCGCGCCACAGGCCAGGGCGAGGGCTGCCGGGGTCCGCCCCACCTGGATCTCGAAGAGCTGGTGGAGACAAGCGTCCCGAGATATGACGCGGAGGTCGATCCACTCCCGTTCGAGCTGATGCCGCTCGACGGCGGTCATCAGAGGCAGCTCCCCTATCCGCCTCTCCGGCTCCTCCATGGCGCCGCGGAGGAGGGTCTCGAGGTGTCCCACCAGGCGCAGGGTCGTCGCCGGGTCGAACAGAGCGGCCGCATATTCGAGCGCGCCGGTCACTCGCCGCTCGCCGTTCTGCTCCGTCTCACCCAAAGCCAGCGTCAGCTCGAGCTTGGCGTTGGCGCTCGCCATCCGGACGGGGCAAAGTGTCAGGCCAGGCAGCGCGAGCCTCTCGAGCGGGGCATCCTGCCATGTCAGCATTACCTGGACCAGGGGCGGGCGCGAGAGGTCGCGCTCCGGCCGCAGCTCTTCGACCAGCCGCTCGAATGGGAGATCCTGGCGAGCGTAGGCCTCAAGGCTGGCATCGCGTACCTCGGCGAGCAACTCGCGGAACGTGCGGCCCGCCGCCGGTCGGCCGCGCAGCACCAGGGTGTTGACGAAGAACCCGATCAGCCCTTCGGACTCGCCGCGGGTGCGGTTCGCCACCGGCGAGCCCACCAGCATGTCCTCCTGCCCCGAGTACCGGGAGAGCAGGACCTGGAACCCGGAGAGCAGGGTCATGAACAGGGTCGCCCCCTCCTGCCGGGAGAGGTTCCGCAGCTGCCGCGACAAATCGGTCGTCAGCGCAACGGGGTGCTCACCGCCCCACAGGCTCTGGACAGCCGCGCGCGGCCGGTCGGTCGGCAGTTCCAGAGCAGCGGGAGCTCCGGCCAGGCGCTCGCGCCACCAGGCCAGCTGCGCCTCCAGAACGCCACCCGCCAGCCACTCGCGCTGCCACACCGCATAGTCGGCGTACTGGACGGGCAGCTCCGGCAGCGGCGATGCCTCCCCCGCCGCGAAAGCCGCGTAGAGCACCCCCAACTCGTGGACCAGAACGCCCATGGACCAACCGTCGGAGACGATGTGGTGAAGCGTGAGGAGCGCCGCCCAGTCCCGGTCGCCGAGCCGCAGGAGGCGGGCCCGTAGAAGCGGTCCTTCGGCGAGGTCGAAGGGCCGCTCCGCCTCCCCTCGGAGCCATCTCTCCGCCTCGCGGTTCCACTCGCCGAGGCCGGCGAGGTCGATCACCGGGATTGCGACGGGTTCAGGGGCAGTGATCCGCTGCACCGGCCGGCCCGCCCGCTCGGGGAAGGTGGTACGCAGTGCCTCGTGGCGCCGCGCGACCTCGGAAAGGGCGTTCCGGAAAGCCGCGACGTCGAGCTGCCCTTCGAGCCGCAGGGCCGCCGGCACATTGTACGCGGCGCTCCCAGGGTCCAGCCGGTCCAGGAACCAGAGCCGCTCCTGGCCAAAGGAAAGAGGCGCCTCCTCGTCCTCCGCGCGCGGGCGGGCGACGAGGGGGGGAGCCTCCCCGCCACGTTCAGCCTGGAGCACGTTCTCGATCGCCTCGGCCAGGGCGGCGACGGTGGGCGACTCGAAGAGCACACGCAAGGGAATTTCGATCCCGAAGGCTTCCCGCACCCGCGAGACCAGCCGAGTGGCGAGCAGGGAGTGTCCACCGAGCTCGAAAAAGTTGTCGTCCACCCCAACCCGGTCCAGCGCCAGCAGCTCCGCCCAGAGGCCGGCCAGCATCTCCTCCAGAGGCGTGCGGGGGGCCCGGGACGTCTCCGGGCGCATCTCGGCCGCCGCGAGCACGGAGAGTGCCCCGCGGTCGACCTTGCCGTTGGCGTTGAGCGGCAGCTCGCCGACGAGGACGAAGGCGGACGGCACCATGTAGTCCGGCAGCCGCTCCTGGAGGAATGCCCGGAGGCCGGAGGAGGTCGGGCGCGCGGGCCCATCCTCCACCGCCGCGAAGGCCACGAGGCGCTTGTCGCCAGCCTGCTCACGGACGAGCACGCAGGCGGCGGCGACTGCGGAATGACCGCAGAGGACCGCCTCGATTTCAGCCGGCTCGATCCGGAAACCGCGCAGCTTCACTTGCGAATCGGTCCGGCCGATGAACTCCAGGAGGCCGGAAGGCCGGCGGCGCACCAGGTCTCCGGTGCGGTAGAGCCGCCCGCCGGGCCGGCTGCTCCACGGATCGGGAACGAAGCGCTCCGCGGTCAGCTCCGGCCGGTTCAGGTAGCCGCGCGCCAAGCCGTCGCCGCCCGCATACAGCTCTCCGGCCAGCCCGGGAGGCACTGGTTGAAGCGCGCGGTCCAGAACGTAGACCACGGTGTTGGCGATCGGCTTGCCGAGCGGCACCGAGCTGCCCAGCGATTCTGCCGTGACGGTATGGCAGCAGGTGAAGGTGGTGTTCTCGGTTGGACCGTAGCCATTGATCATCCGGCAACCGGGAAGCTCCGCCAGGACCCGCCGCACGTGCGGCACGGAGAGCACGTCGCCACCTGCCAGAAGCTGATGGAGGCCGCGCAGGCTCGCAAGCTGGCCGTCCACCATCAAGTGGAAGAAGCCAGCCGTGAGCCAGATGGAGGTGACACCGAGCCTCTCGACCTCCCGGCCCACCTCTTCGAGCGACGGCGTACCGGGAGGGAAGACCGCGAGGAGCGCGCCGTTGGCCAAGGCACCCCAGATCTCCAGTGTCGAGGCGTCGAAGGAGATAGGTGCGAGTTGAAGATAGACCTCGTCGTCCGCGAAACGGGCGTAATCGGTATTCCGCACCAGGCGCACGATGGCCCGGTGGGGTACCGCCACCCCTTTGGGCAGGCCGGTCGATCCCGACGTGTACATGACATAGGCGAGCCCGTCCGGCCCGAGGCCCCGGAACAGGGGCCGGGTTGCAGGCCGTCGGGCGATCGCCTCGCGTTCGGCGTCGACGAGGACAACGTGGCGGGCCGCTCGGGACGGCAGAGACGGGAGGAACTGCCGTTCGGTCAGCAGGATCGCCACGTCTGTATCCTCGAGCATGAACTCGATCCGCTCCCGCGGGTAGGACGGGTCGAGCGGAACGTACACGCCGCCAGCCTTCAGAATTCCCAGAATGGCCGTCACCAGGTCGGGAGACCGGTCCAGGCACAATCCCACCCGGACCTCCGGCCCCACGCCAAGGGCGTGCAGATGGTACGCGAGCCGGTTGGCGCGGACGTTCAGATCTCCGTAAGTCACCGACTCGTCCCCGAACAGCAGAGCCACTCGGTCGGGAGACCGCTCCGCCTGCTCCTCGAACAGCTCGTGGACCAGGGCCTCACGGGGGTACGGAGTGGCGGTGTTGTTCCACTCGAAGAGGATCTGCCGGCGCTCTTCTTCCGCCAGGAGGGGCAGGTCTGAGAGCCGCTGCCGCGAGTCCGCCATGGCGGCTGCGGTCAATCGCTCAAAGGCGGCGACGATCCGTTCCGCCGTCGGCCGATCGAATCGGTCGGCGCCGTACTCCAGCCACCCCGCCGCACCACCCCCGGGCTCGCCGCGCTGAGTCAGCGAGAGCATGAGATCGAACTTCGCCGTGCCGGTGTCGGTCTCGACCGGCTCCAAGGTCAGGCCGGGCAGCTCCAGGACCGGCATGGGCGTGTTCTGCAGCACCAGGACGGTCTGGAAGAACGGCGGCCGGGCGAGATCGCGCTCCGGCTGCAGTTCCTCGACCAACCGCTCGAACGGCACGTCCTGGTGAGCCCAGGCGCCGAGGGCCGCTTCGCGCGCTCCCTCGACAATGCGGTGGAAGGGCGGATCGCCCACCAGCGACGTGCGCATCACCAGCGTGTTGATGAAGAAACCGATCAGCCCCTCGGTCTCGGTGAGGCGCCGGTTGGCCACCGGCGAGCCCACCAGCACGTCCTCCTCGCCGGAGAGGCGGGCGAGCAGCGTTTGGAAAGCAGCGAGCAGCAAGATAAACGGGGTGGCCCCGCGGGCGCTGGCAAGCGCCTGGATCTCCCGCCAGACCTCCGCGTCCAGCGACACGGGAACGCGCCCTCCCCGCAGGGTCGGCCGGGCCGGCCGCGGCCGGTCGGCCGGCAAGGGGAGCTCCGGCGGCGCGCCATCCAGCCGCTCGCGCCACCAGCCGATCTGGGCCTCCAGCACCGGCCCCTGCAACCACTCGCGTTGCCAGACGGCATAGTCGGCGTACTGCACCGGCAACGCCGGCAAGGGCATGCCGCCATAGAGAGCCGCGACCTCGCGCAGGAGCACGCCCGTGGACCAGCCGTCGGTGACGATGTGGTGCAGATTGATCAGCGCCACGTGCTCGCCGCCGGCCAGCCGCACCAGGAGGGCACGGCCGAGAGGACCGCGAGCGAGGTCGAATGGCCGGCGGGCCTCTTCTTCGAGCAGCCGGCGAGCCTCGCTCTCGCGCTCCTCCGCAGGGAGCACCGAGAGATCCACGGAGCGGACCGGCAGGGACGGCTCAGGGTCGATCACTTGCACGGGCCGGCCGTCGGCCTCGCCGAAACGGGTGCGCAGCACCTCGTGGCGCCGGGCGACGCCGGCGAGCGCGTCGGCAATGCGCCCGGGGTCGAGCTCGCCCGTGAGCCGCACCGCCAGCGGCACGTTGTAGGCCGAGTTGGCCGGCGCCAGCCGGTCGAGGAACCAGAGCCTCTCCTGGGCCCAGGAGAGGGGAATCTCCGCCGTGCGCGGCACGGGCGCGATGGGCGCCTCGGGCGCGCCCTCCAGCCGGTGTGCCGATGCGATCAGCCCCGCGATACCAGCGACCGTCGGCGCCTCGAAGAGGCTGCGCAAGGGCAGCTCCACGCCGAAGGCGCTCCGCACCCGGGCGGCGACCCGGGCGGCGAGCAGCGAGTGCCCGCCGAGCTCGAAGAAGTCGTCTTCCATCCCCACCCGCTCGACCCCCAGCAGCTCGCTCCAGAGCCCGGCCAGCAGCTCCTCTTCGGGAGTGCGCGGCGCGACGAAGCCCCGGCCGGCACGGACGGCTCCGTCCGAGGCGGGCAGAGCCTTTCGGTCCACCTTGCCGTTGGGAGTGAGCGGCAGCTCCGGCAGGAACACGAAGACCAAGGGCACCATGTGCTCCGGCAGGCGCCGCCGGAGGAAATCGCGCAGCTCGCCCGCGGAGGGAGACACGGTTCCCTGACTGGGCACGGTGTAAGCGACCAGCCTGCCGTCGCGCGCCACCACCACGGCACCCGTCAGGGCCTCGTGCGCCGCGAGGGCCGCCTCGATCTCCCCCAGCTCGATACGGAAGCCGCGGATCTTC
>DASUNJ010000189.1:0-3660 GCA_036277235.1 Thermoanaerobaculia bacterium
CGAACACGTCCCTGTCGGGCAACGAGAACTTCACGAACTCGTCGCGGGAGCGGCCGAGCGAGTCGACCCAGTGAGCGCCGTTCCACTTGACGATGGACCCGACCTCGGGCGCGGGGCGGCCCTCGACGTTGGTGGCGGGCCCCGCGACGCCTTCCGGACCGAAGCCATCCGGGATCGAGGTCTCGGGGACGATGGTGGTCTGGTTGCCGGTGTGGAAGCCGGCGGCGTAGACGCGGGAGCCATCGGGCGTCACCGCGAGGGCGCGCGGCGTGTCCGTGAAGAGGGTGAGGATGGTCAGCGGCGTGCCACCCAGGGAGCTGCCGAGCCCGTCCGAGTCGAACACCCAGACGTCCGCGCGCCCCACGCCCGGGGTCGTGAGCTGGGGATCGAACGGGATGTTCTGGCCGCGATGGGCGGTCGTGATGAACGCCCGTCTCCGCTGCGGTCCGGCGAAGACGATGTCGCGAGGCTCGTCGCCGACGAGGAGCGTGCGCTCGACGTGCCCGGCCGTGCCGTCGGCGTCGAGCCTGACGATGCTCACGCTGTCCGACAGGTGGTTGACCACCCAGACCTCGCGGTTCGTCCGGGCCGCGACGGCGACCGGCTCGAGGCCCACCGGGATGGAAGCCGTGTGGACGAGCCGGTTCCCCAGGATGCGGAAGACCTCGAGACGGTTGTCGGGCGTGTTGACGGCGAACAGGCGCTGCTTGTCCGGAGACAGCGCGAGCGGCCGCACCTGTCCGCTCTCGAAGAGCGTGTACGGGGAAGAGGCCTCTGTGGCCGCCGGGGTGAACGCGAACGCCGCCAAGGCCATGAGCGACATCATCAATCCGCGGAACGAGTGCTGCAGACCCATGACGATTCCTCCCCTTGTCTGGTTGTGCTCGTTGCTTAGACAACAGCTCAAAAGGAGATACGCAGAAGACGATGCCACCCCGCCACGCAGCCGAGCACGTAGAATTGAGGGATGACTTACGTCCGCTGGCCTGAAGCGCTTCGAATCCACGGCTCTGCCGCCTCTGCGTTCGCAGCCGCGGCAGATGCGGTCGAGCCGGAGGCCTGGGACCGTCCCTTCGCGGAAGGCAAGTGGTCTCCGGCCCAGATCACCGATCACCTCATCCAGACCTACGACGTGATCCTGCGCGAGCTCGCAGGCGGCGGGGGCATGAAGATCCGCACCCGCCTCTGGATGCGGCTCTTCCTGCGGCTCACGTTCATGCCGCGAATCCTCCGCGGGGGCTGGTTCCCGGCCCAGGCGCCTGCGCCGCCCGAGATCCGCCCTGGAAAGACGCCCCGCGGTCAGCAGGACGGCGTCGCGCTCTTCCGGCAGCGCGCGAAGGAGTACGAGACGGCGGTTCAGGGCAAGCCGGAAGCCCGGCTGACCCATGCCTATTTCGGTGCCCTGGCACCCGCGGACGGGGTGCTGTTCTGTGCCCGGCACATCGAGCATCATTTGAACCAGATTTCAGGGAGACGTGCAGGATGAACCCGGACAACTCACCTTGGGGACCCGTGAAGCGGATCCTCTTCCGCTTCCTGCTCGTCTACGTGATCCTGTACACCTTCCCGTTTCCGCTGAACGTCATCCCCGTCTATGGCCCGATTCTCGAGCAACCGTATACGGACCTCTGGGACAAGGCAGTGCCGTGGGTGGGGGAGCGGGTGTTCGGGGTCGAGGTGCTCCATCGGCCGCTGGGCAGCGGAGACACGACCTACAACTACGTGCAGATCTTCTGCTACCTGATCCTCACGTTGGCGGCCGTCGCCATCTGGACGGTGCTGGATCACAAGCGGGGCCGGAAGCGGGCGGACTACGCGCGTCTCTACGAGGGGCTGCGTGTCTACGTCCGCTTCGTGCTCGCCACGGCGATGATCGGGTACGGAGCGGCCAAGCTCATTCCGGCGCAGATGATTCCGCCCTGGCCCGACAAGCTTCTGCAACCGATCGGCGACGCCTCGCCCATGGGGCTCGTCTGGACGTTCATGGGGGCATCCGTCAGCTACATGGTCTTCACGGGCGCGTCCGAGATGCTGGGCGGGCTGCTCCTGGTCTTCCGGCGCACCGTGCTGCTCGGCGCGCTCGTGTGCATCGGTGTCATGAGCAACGTGGTGATGATCAACTTCAGCTACGACGTGCCGGTCAAGCTCTACTCGGCGCACCTGCTCCTGATGGCCGTCTTCCTGGCCGCCCCCGACCTGCAGCGGCTCGCGAACCTGCTGGTGCTCAACCGCCGGGTGCCGCCCGCCGAAAGCCGTCCGCTCTTCGCGAACCCGAAACACCGCCGGGCGGCGGTGGCAGTCGGTACGGCGTTCGTCCTCTTCATAACCTGTACGAACCTGTACGAGTCCTATCAAGGCTTCATGCAGTACGGAGCCCTGGCGCCCAAGCCGCGGCTGTACGGGATCTGGGAGGTCGAGGAGCTCGCGGTCGACGGGGTGGTCCAGCCCCTGCTGGCGACGGACGAGACCCTGTGGCGGCGGCTGATCTTCGAATGGCCGGGGATGATCGCCATCCAGCATCCGCATGAAGTCGACGCCCGGTACTACCAGCTCAAGACCGATCCCGGACCGCACATGTTCGCTCTCGCGAAGTTCGACGATCCGAAGTGGCAGGCCGGCCTCTCCTACAAGCTGGTCGGCACGGATGTCCTGACGCTGGAGAGCCAGTTCGAGGGCAAGCACATCCGTGGCCGCTACCGCCGGATGGACGACTCTCGGTTCCGGCTCATCAGCCGCGGATTCCACTGGATCAACGAGTGGCCGTACAACCGGTAATCTTCATTCAACGGGTCTTCGGTACAAAAATACTGGTGCGGGCGGCAAACGAGGTCGCAGATCGATCCGTACAAGATTGCAGCGGCAGCAGCCATTGACCCGTGCCGGAAAGGAGATGGCCTTGCGATCTCTCAGCCTTCTTGCGTTCGTCCTGCTGGTCCTTCCGGTGCCCGCGCAGGCGGCGCTCACCCCGGTGGGTGCCCCGTTCGCGGTCGTCGACGAGTCTCCCTGCTCATTCCTCAAGGACCTGGAGGTGATTGCCAGCCCGGAGGGGGCTTTCGAAGTCGTCTGGGTCGATGACTTTGAGCTTGAGGTGAGGAGCAGGCTCTTCGAGCCCAACCTGGATCCCAGCGGCCCGCCGCTGGCCCTGCTGCCTCTGCACGGCGGGCTCAACGCGTTCGATTTCGCAGGTAGCTGGGCGGGTGACTTCGAGGTGGTGATGAACGTGGTGGACACCGGCTCGAATTCGGGCGCTCCCTTGGCGGCGTACCGGGTGCAGCTCGATGAGAACGGCAATCCACTGGCGCCGCCCGTCCGCGTCAAGACGAAGAATTTCGTAAAGCTCGCTCCCGCCGCAGGCGGAGACTCGCTGCAGTTCCGCGCCGCGCCTCCGTTCGTCGGTGGTCCCAGTTGCCGGAGCGTGGGACTGCTCGCCCGCCGCATCGACGCGGATGGCACCCCGCTTTCCCCCGAGAGCCTCGTCACCCGCCGCGCCCCGGCCTGGACCGGCAGCCATCTCGTGGTCGAGCGCCTGCCCAACGACACCTTCGTCGCCGCCTATGCCTACCGCACCTGCCAGAATTTCACCGGCCTCGCCGCCCGCCGCCTGGATGCCAACGGAGTGCCGCTGGGCAAGGCGATCAACCTCCCGATGCCAGGTCGGGT
>DASUNJ010000190.1:0-28448 GCA_036277235.1 Thermoanaerobaculia bacterium
CGGCGGCTGGATCCACGGCATCTACACCGGCCAGCTCCAGCTCCCCGACCCGGTGCGCGACGTGCCCCAGATCCGGGCGCTCTACGACTCCGAGGTGAGCTACGTCGACCGCCACATCGGCGAGCTGCTGGCGGCGCTCGACCCGGAGGTCCTCGCCAACACCCTGATCGTGCTGACCTCCGACCACGGCGAGGAGCTGTTCGACCACGGCGGCTGGAAGCACGGCCAGAGCCTCTACGAGGAGCAGATCCATGTACCGCTGATCTTCCGCTGGGACGGCCGGATTCCGCCGGGAACGCGGGTCAAGGGCACGGTCCAACTCGTGGACATCTTGCCCACCCTGGCCGCGGCCGTGGGCATGAAGGCCGATCCCGAGTGGGACGGGGTGAGCCTGCTGCCCGCCCTCACCGGCCAGGGGACCGTCCCTCGGAAGGCCGCTTTTGCCCAGCACCTGTCGAGCGGACCCCTGCGCGCTGCCGCGGTGCTGAACGGCCGCAAGCTGATGCTCTACAACGGAAGCGAGCCGTTCCAGCCCGCGGGACCCGTGGAGTCCCACCTCCACGCGATCAACCAGGCGCGATTCCGTCGCCTGGAGCTGTACGACCTCGCCCGCGACCCGGAGGAGCGCCGCAACCTCCTGCCGGGGGACGAGGAGATGGCCGCGGAGCTGGCCCCCGCGATCCACCGCAACCTGCAGGAGTTCCTCCCGGGGCTTTGGGTGCTGCTCACGGGCGGACAGCGCCTCGGTGGTACGATCACGTTCCAGCGGGCGCCACAGCGATGGATCCCCTATTTCCTCGGAGACTCCGACCGGGTCGAGATGTCCGGCAACCGCATCACCTTCGAGCTGACCGCCGAGCCGATCGCCAAGGGATTCCGGATCGAGGGAGACCCGGGGAAGGTCGTATCCATTCCACAAGGGCTGACTCTCTGGCGGCAACCGGCAAAGACGGTGAAGCGCCGGGCCGCCGATCCCGAGACCGAGCGGCGCCTGCGCAGCCTGGGATACATCCAGTGAACGAAGACATGCAGCCCCCCGGCTGGACCGAGCGGGTGCGCGCCGAGCGCGTCCTGATCGTCGCTCCGCATTACGACGACGAGGTGCTCGGCTGCGGCGGCCTGCTCGCCCAGCTCTCGGCGTCGGGATCTGTGGTGCGCGTCCTCTTCCTGACCGACGGCAGCGGAGGCGCCGAGGAGATCGAGGACCGGGACGCCTACCGGGAGCGCCGCCGCCAGGAAGCGGAAGAGGCCGTGCGCACGCTCGGCGCCGAGGGGTGCGACAGCCTCGGCATCCCGGACGGCGCGCTGGGGCGCCATCTCCGGGAAGCGGAGCAGGGTCTCCGCGTGGCGCTTCTGTCCCAGCGCCCGGACCTCCTCCTCATTCCGCATCCTCTGGAAGTGACCCGCGACCATCAGGCCGCGTTCGCCGCCGTCCACCGGCTGCTGGCGCCGGTCCGGGATGGGGCTCCGGACGGGATTGCCGACGAGATGGTCGAGGCCCTGCGCGGTCTGCGCATCCTCCTCTACGAGGTCAACCATCCCGGCCATCCCGATCTGCTCGTGGACGTCACGGCCGAGCAGGGGGTGCTGGAGTCGGCCATGGCGGTCTACACCAGCCAGGAGGAGCGGCATCCCTACCTGAACGCGGCGCTCGGCCTGCGCCGCTTCCGCACCCTGAGCCTGGGCCCCGAGGTGAAGCTCGCCGAGGGCTACCGCCGTCTGCGCGTCGACGACTTCACCACCCGCAGCCCGGCGCAGCTCATCCGCCATCTCGGCGGATTCCCGGAGGTGGCCGAGGTCCGTGAAGGGCCGAAAGTTTCGGTGATCGTCCGCACCCGCAACCGTCCCGACCTCCTCGCGGAGGCCCTGGCGAGCTTGGCCGAGGGGCAGTACCGGCATGCCGAGGTGGTCCTGGTCAACGACGGCGGCGATCCGCCTGCCATCCCCGCGGACTACCCGCTACCCGTCGTGCGGATCGATCTGGAGCAGAACCGCGGGAGAGCGGCTGCGGCCGAGGCCGGCATCGCCGCGGTCACCGGCGACTTCGTGGCTTTCCTCGACGACGACGACCTCGCCGCGCCCGAGCACCTCGCGACCCTGGCCGGCATGGTCCAGGCGCCGGGGGTGCGGGTCGCGTACACGGATGCGGCCGTGGCGATCTACGAGCTGGAGGAGCAGGCAGGCCGCTGGATCTGCCGCGACCGGCGCCTGCCCTACAGCCGAGATTTCGATCCCGACGTGCTCCTGGTGGACAACTACATCCCGTTCAACACGCTCCTGATCGACCGGCGCCTGTTCGCCGAGGTCGGGCCGTTCGATCCCAGCCTGCCGTTCTTCGAGGATTGGGACTACCTGATCCGGCTCTCGGCGCGGACCCCGTTCCATCACGCGCGGAAGGTCACCTGCGAGTACCGCCACTTCCGGGGAGGCGGTCATCACGTCTTCGGGGAGCGCCCGCGGGAGCGCGGCGATTTCCTGGCGGTGAAGGCGCGGGTGCTCGCCAAGCACGCGTCGCGGATCGGGCCGGACGTCCTCGCCCGGGCCGTGGACACCCTGCGCAACGAGCTGGTGAACGAGCGCGAGGACCGCGCTGCCGCCCGGCGCGAGCTGTCCGGCCGCGAGAGCGAGCTTCTCCAGGTGCGGTCCGATCTCGACGGATTGGCGCGGGCGCACGATGCCCTGTCGCGGGAGCGCTTCGCCCTGGAGGAGCGCTATTTTGCCCTGAACGGCGAGCTGGACGCGCAACGCAAGGACAGCGACTGCCTGCGCTCCGCCCTGCAGCGGCTCTACGACGAGGAGCAGTTGCTGCGGGACAACCTCGACGAACAAAACTCCCACCTGGGCCGCACCTACGCGGAGATCGAGCGCCTGAACGGCATCATCCGCCAGATCGAAACCACCCGCGCCTGGCGCCTCCACCAGTGGGTGCAGGAGCGGAAGCGGAAGTGAGGGTCGCCCTCGTTTCCAGCGAGCCGATCCGTCCGCGGATGGCCGGCATCGGCATCCGCTACTTCGAGCTGGCCCGCCGGCTGACCGAGCGCGGGATCGACATCGTCCTCGTTTCCCCGGCCGAGCCCGAGGAGACGGCCGAGCTGCCGCTCCCCGGTGTGGAGGTCCGCCGCTTCGAGCGCGGCCGGCTGGCGGAGATCCTCCAGGATTGCGACGCGGCCGTGGCCCAGGGCCAGCTCGCCAACGACGTGGTGCTGGAGCTGCCCCAGTTGCCCGTGGCGATCGACCTCTACGATCCCTGGCTGGTGGAGAACCTGAGCTATGCCGCGACCCTCGGCCTCGATCCCTATCGAAATGACCATGCCACGTGGGTGCTCCAGATGTCCCGTGGCGACTTCTTCCTCTGCTCGTCCGAGGAGCAGCGGACGTTCTACCTCGGCTTCCTGACCGCGCTCGGCCGGATCAATCCCGAGCGGCTTGATGTCGACAGCCTGATCGCGCCGGTCCCTTTCGGCGTGCCGGACGAGCTGCCGCCTCACCAGCCGGTGCTGCCTCCGCAAGAGCTCGGCGAGCGGCGGCTCCTCTTCGGCGGGCTCTACGACTGGTACGACCCGTGGACGCTCCTCGATGCATTGACGGAGCTGGAGGGTGCCTGGACCCTGTTGCTCATCCGCAACCCGAACGTGGACAGCACGCCGCAACGCCTCCTGACCGAGGTCGAGGCCCGCTGCCGGAAGCTCGGCTGGTGGGGGAGCCGCGTGCAGACTCTGGACTGGGTGCCGGCCGAGCGCCGCTACGACCTGCTCCGGGATGTGGACCTCCTGGTCGCTCCCCACACGCCGAGCCTGGAGACCCGGCTCTCGCTCCGCACCCGCTTCCTCGACGCCCTGGCCGCGGGCTGCCCGGTGATCACCAGCGAGGGCGGCACCATGAGCCGTCTCCTGCGGGAGCACCAGGCCGGCTGGGTCGTCCCGCCGCGGGATGCGAAGGCCCTTGCCGGAGCGCTGCGCGAGGCGCTGTCGACAGAGGGTCGCAACGAGGGAGCGCGCGAGCTGTTGCAGGCCTTTACCTGGGACCGCGCGCTTGCCCCGCTCCTGCGCTTCTGCCGGGAGCCCAGGCGCGACGAGACCAAGGACCGCTTTTCCCACCGGCCTGCGACCATCACTCCTCTGGACCCGCTGCCCTTCCGTTTGAAGCGACGGCTTCGCCTGTGGAGGCTCGCTCGTTGAAGCCTCCGTTGAAGAAGATTACCGTAGCCCTCCTCTCCTGGAACGGCCGCCACCACCTGGAGACCTGCCTGTCCGCGCTCGCCGTCCAGAAAGACCCTGGGGTCGAGTGGGAGATCGTGGTCCTGGACAACGGCTCCACGGACGGCACCGCCGACTGGATGCGCAAGGTGTGGCCGAGCGTCCGCCTGATCGCCAGCCCGGTGAACCTCGGCTTCTGCGCCGGCAACAACCGCCTGGCCGCGGAGGCGTCCGGCGCCGACGCCCTGGCCCTGCTCAACAACGACACCCGGCCGGAGCCCGGATGGCTCGCGGCCCTGGTGGATGCCCTGCGCTCGGCCCCGGCCGACGTGGCCGCGGTCTCCGGCAAGATCGTGGACTGGGAGGGGGAGCGTCTCGACTTCGGCCGCGGCGTGATGACCTTCGACGGCCACGCGTTCCAGCTCGACTTCCGCCGTCCGCTCGACCGCGCGCGGGTGCCGAAGGCGGGGGAGGAGCTGCTCTTCCCCTGCGGCGGCAACCTCCTGATCCGGCGCAGCTCGTTCCTGGAGGCCGGCGGCTTCGACGAGAGCTACTTCGCTTACCTGGAGGACGTGGACCTCGGCTGGCGGCTCTGGTCCGGAGGCGAGAGGGTGCTCTTCGCGCCCGAAGCGGTGGTGCGCCACCGCTCCAACGCCACGAGCGACCTCCTCGGCCTGTTCAACCGCGGCTTCCTCTTCGAGCGCAACGCCTTCCTGACCGCCTACAAGAACTACGAGCCGGGGATCTGGGAGCGGATCATGCCCGCCCTGATGCTGACCCTGACGGCGCGCACCCACTGGCTGCTCGTGGGGAACAACCCCGGCACCGGCACGCTCCGGGTGGATCCCTACGCCGGCTGGATCGCCAACACGGAAGGCAATGGCACCCCGGCCCCGCCCGCCCGCGTCCCCATCACTCCGGCCAACATCCTCCTCAAGCTGCGCGAGCACGGCCCGATGAAGTTCATTGGCAAGGTTGCGGAACGCCTGCGCGCCAACCTGCCTACGCCTCCGTCAGACGGTCCGCACCTGACCGACGAGCGGACCATCTCCCAGCTCCGGGCGATCCACTGGGTCCTCGGCCACCTGGACGGCGCCGCCGAGCGCCGGGCCGCGGTCCAGCGCCGCCGCCGCCGCTCCGACCGCGAGATCTTCGAGCGCTTCCCCCTCTACGTCGTCCCCACCTACCCCGGGGACGAGCACCTTTTCGCGACCCCCGGCTTCGAAGCCTGGCTTCCCGGCGACCTCCCCCTGGTGCGTAGCGAGCTTGGGGAGATCATGGACCTCGCCTGACCGCCGTCCCGCTTTTCCCGATTCCCTGCACTAGAGTCCCGGCATTCACTCTTGTTTTTATTTGTCTTTTTGAAGGGAGACGACCCATGGGACTCACCGATACGCTCAAGCTGTACTCCAACTTCATCCGCCTGCGGCTCAAGAACGGCGATCCCCGTGAGTATGACCGGCACTGGGAGAGCTTCTGGAAGACGGTCGACCGCACCGGCGCCGACGGCGAGGTGGCTTGGGATGCCGCGCCCCAGGTCGCCGTGGCCGAGGACCTGCCCCGCTTCCTCCCGTTCATGGACCGCAGCGTTCCGATCCTCGACCTCGGATGCGGCAACGGCCGCCAGTCCCGTTACCTGGCGCAATACTTCGACAAGGTGATCGGCGTGGACGTCGCGCCCTCGGCCGTGGAGCTGGCCCGCCACGAGACCACGGAGGAGAAGAACGTCGAGTTCCGGGTGCTGGACGCCACGCGTCCGGATCAGGCGGAGGCGTTCCACGCCGAATTTGGCGATGTAAACGTCTACGTCCGGACCGTGATGCACGTCATCCAGAAGGTGGACCGGCCGAGCTTCGTGGAGAGCCTGCGCATCCTGCTGGGCGAGCGCGGCGTGCTCTACCAGATCGAGCTGACCACCAAGGCCCTGGGCGCCTTGCGCGCGCTGCCGGTCAAGGGCAAGTTCGGCCTGCCGCCGCTGGTCGAGCGCGTGGTGGAGAACGGCGCCGTCCCGGTGGGCTTCGACGGCGGCGAGCGCGCCGGGCTCTTCCCCGATCTGAAGTGGGAGCTGCTCAAGGAAGAGCCGCACGTGAACGTGAAGACCATTCCGATGGTCAACGGCAAGGAAGCCGACCTCCCCGGCACCTACCTGATCGTCCGTGGCCGCCCGGCCGCCGCGGTGCGGATGGCGAGCTAGGGGGAGAGGGGGAGCGCTGCTATCATCTCCCCATGGACATCCTAACCTGGCTCATCGTCGGTCTGGTCGCCGGAGTTCTGGCCTCGTTCGTCGTCGGGGGCGGCTTCGGCCTCCTCGGCGACATCGTCATCGGCATCATCGGTGCCTTCATCGGAGGCTGGATCTTCAGCCAGTTGGGCTTGGGCGCCCCAGGAGGGCTGGTCGGCACGATCCTGGTCGCCTTTGTAGGGGCGGTCGTGCTACTGCTGATCCTGAGGCTGATCCGGCGGGCTCGGTAGGGGCTCGGCCGAGGCCGGGGCCGGGGATCAGTTAAGCTCTTCCCATGGCCTTCGACTTTTCGGTGGTGATCCCCACCCACAACCGCCTTGAAGTGCTGGCGGAGGTCATTCAGGCCCTGGAATTCCAGGACCGGCCGCCCTCCTTCGAGGTGGTCGTCGTGGACGACGGCTCCACCGACGGCACCGCCGACTGGCTGCGCAGCCGTACCTTCAACGTGACCCTGCGGGTCCTCACCCAGGAGAACCGCGGACCCGCGGCCGCGCGCAACACCGGAGTGGCTGTCGCCTCCGGCGAGTGGGTGGCCTTTCTGGGGGACGACACCGTCCCTTCCCCAGGATGGTTGGCGGCCCATCGCGAGGCCCATCGCACCCGCGGCGACGACTCCCACCTGGCCGTCATCGGCTATACCGGATGGCACAAGCGGATGCGCCTCACCCCCTTCCTGAGGTACATCAACGAGCACGGGCTCCAGTTCGGATACGCCCTGATCAAGGACCGGGAAGACGTGCCGTTCAACTTTCTCTACACGTCGAACCTTTCGCTCCGCCGCGACCTGCTGCTGGCCGAGCCGTTCGACCTGCGCTTCCCGTACGCCGCGTGGGAAGACATCGAGCTCGCTTACCGTTTGAAAAGACGAGGGTTGCGGCTCGTGTACGAACCCTCGGCCACGGTGGCCCACGATCACCCCACGGATTTCGCCCGTTTCGCCTCGCGGCAGGAGAGGGCGGGCTATTGCGCGGTGGTCTTCCACCGCCTCCACCCGGAGCTCGGGCCGTTCCTCGGGATCGGACCTGACGGCCCTCCTCCCCTCCCGCCCGCGAACCGCCAGAGATGGCTGGCATGGCTGGTTCATGCTTTGCAAATGGGGCCGGTGAATCTCCCGAAGCTGTGGGAAGAGGTGCTCCGGTACCATTACATTGAAGGTCTTCACCGCGCCTGGGCCGAGCTCGGCGCGGAGCTGCAAAAGGAGAATCGCGATGAGATCCCTTCGACGAGCAGCCGCACGGTTCCGTGACGCTGGCTCGATCCCCCTCCTGGCTGCGCTGCTGCTGATCGCGGCAGGCGCACCTCTGGCTGCAGACGCCGGCGAGCAGCGGAGCCGGCCGAATGACTCCTCCGATTCGGGGCGTTCCGCTCAGCCCCGGGGGGACAGCGGCGGGCGGGCTTCCTCCTCGCCTCCGCCCTCCACCTCGCCGCCGCCGTCTTCCTCGGGCGGCTCCGAGCCGCGCGTGGCTATTCCCCGGACCAGGGGCGGTGGCGGCAATGACCAATCCTCCGGCCGGCAGCGTCCGCACAACCCTTCGGGGAGCGGCCGCGACAACAATCGCGACAACTGGCATGGCGGGGGCGGTTATTACGGCGGTTACTACGGCGGTGGCGGCTGGTACGGGTACGGTCCCCGCTACTACCCCTACTTTGGCCCGTACTGGGGCTGGGGCTGGGGGAGCTGGGGAGGCTGGTGGGATGACTACTACGGATACGGGTACGGCCCCTACGGCCGCAGTCCGTACCGGGACCGGTACTACGACCGTTACGGCACCACGGGCGCCCTGGACATTGACGTCAGCCCGGGCAAGACCGAGGTCTGGATCGACGGCCGCTACACCGGCACGGCGGATGACTTCGACGGTTTCCCGCAGTATCTGTGGCTGGACCGGGGTGTCTACGACGTGGTTCTCTTCCGCGACGGCTACAAGACGATCGCCCGGCAGATCACCATCCGTTCCGGACAGGTGATCAGCATGGGCGACCGCATGGAGCCGGGTGAGTCGGTGCGCCCCGAGGACCTCGCCACGAAGACGCACGACCGCCGCGACGAGCGCGTCCGCTCCGAGGAGGAGCGGCGCGACGAGATCGCGCGGCGGGACCGCGACGGCATGGACGACTGGCGCGAACGCGCCCGGCGGCGGCTAGAGGAGCGCGACCGCTACGAGGATGACGGCCGGGGGGAGGAGCGGAGGTCGGATGCGATGGCGGAAGACGGCACCGGCCGCTTGCGCCTCGAGATCGAGCCCTCCGACGCCTCGGTCTACCTCGACGGCCGCTTCGTGGGCACCGCCATCGATCTGCAGCGGGCCCGCAACGGGCTGCGGCTGGAGCCTGGCGAGCACCGGATCGCGGTGGTGCGCCCCGGCCATCAGGCCGAGGAGCAGGAGTTCACCGTGGCCGCCGGCCAGGAAGTCGAGCTGGAGTTCGAGCTGGACTCGCTGGAGTAAACGGTTAGGTTGAAGTTTCTGCGGCCGGCAGGGGAAACCCTGCCGGCCTTCTTTATTGGTTCCATCCCCCGAGGGGGGAACGGCATCAGAAAGTCGGGATGGCGTTGAGGTTGGTCTCGGTCGAGGGCTCCTCGGTCAAGACGCGGTCGGAGGCGAGGGCGGTACCCTTGCCCGTGGTCGATCCCTCGGTGCGGTCGATCCCCATCTTCTGGTAGACCGGGCAGTGGCCGGTGGCGCCGCGCAGGAGCAGCGGCAGGCCCGCCAATGCGGCAAGACCGGCGACGCCCTTGGAACGGCGCCCGCCCCGCAGGGCAAGAGCTGCCAATGCCGCGCCGCCCAGCACCGAGGCCCAGCGCTCGGTCTGGCCGACGTTCACGCTGCCCAGTTTCTCGCGGCTCACCACGCTGCTCAGCTTCTCGCGGTTGAAAACCTGGCCGAGCTTCTCACGGTTCAAACCGGCCCACCTGTTAGCAAGCCGCGTCTCTTCAATCGCCATGGGGCGCCTCCTTTTCTGCGGGTCCACTCTGGAAGGGTGTCTGGGAAAGGATTGGGATCGGCGGCGTCCAGAGAGCACCCTCGGTTGACATCGATCGCGCCGCCGATCCGTCCCACCCCTCTCTTGTTTCAAGGGCCGTGCCACTCACGCTACGGGGAGGTTCCCCCCGGTAGAACCCCCTGCAGCGCGCAAATCCGGGTCGTTTTTGCAATACTCTGGTGAAACGCTTTTCCCTCTTGGGTCCACTCTCAGTCGGAAGCATGCACGTACGGAGGACCCTATGAAGCTTCGCGTTGTCTTTTCTCTCTCGCTCGTGCTCGCCGGGGGAAGCGCACAAGCCGCCACGATCCTCGATCGGGCGGTCCAGATCGAGATCCGTCCTGACGGCTCCGTCCTCGAGCGCGAGCGCCTGCGGGTGCGGCTCGACAACGATGGCGACTTCGCGGCGTGGTCCCCCTACGTGATCTACCTGGATGAGAACCGCGAGCTCGAGTCGCTCTCGGCTTCGGTGCTCCGGCCGGACGGCAAGGTCGAGAAAGTGGCGCGCCGGGCCCTCGATACGCACGAAGTTGCCGGGGAGGGCATTCTGCACAGCTCGGCCAGGTACCGCTCGGTGAGCTTCCCGTCCGCGCCCGTGGGCTCCATCCTCTCGCTGGACTATGAGGTCAAAGAGCGCCCCTACTTTCCCGCCGGCTCCGTGGTCATCGGCTGGCCCTCCAGTCCGACCGAGTCGCTCCGCGTCGAAGTTTCCGGAGGGGGTACAGGGTGGCGCTGGCGCCTGGACGGCGCGCTCCCCGGCGTGGAGGTGAAGGAGACCGCGGGCGGCGTCGAGATCACCGGCCGCTCGCTCCCCCGCCTGTCGCCGCCGGATTTCGCGCCCGCCTCCGCCTCGTCGGGCGCCATCCTGCGCTACGCCTGGGGGGACACGGCCGGCTGGGAGAAGGTGGGCATGTGGTACGAGCGGCTGACCGCCGAAATACCGCGCGGCACGGAGCCGGTGCGCGCCAAGGCGCGGGAGCTGACCTCGGGCCTCGCCGGCCGGCGCGAGAAGCTGGAGGCGCTCCTCGCCTTCGCCCGCAAGCAGGTGCGCTACGTGGCGGTCGAGGTGGGCATCGGCGGCTATCGCCCCCACACGCCGCAGGAAGTCCTCGATCGCCGCTGGGGAGATTGCAAGGACAAGGCGTTCCTTCTCATCGACCTGCTGCGCGAGGTGGGCATCGAGGCCTGGCCTGTCCTCATCCTCTCCGACGGGAACGGCCGGGTGGACCGCGAGTTCCCGAGCCCCCAGTTCAACCACGCGATCGTAGCGGTCTCCGCCGACGGCCTCGGGCTGACCGAGGCGGACCCGGTCTCCGGCGGCTACCTCTTCATCGATCCCACGCAAACGATCGGGGCGCTCTCGTGGCTCTCCCCCTCGACGCAGGACCAGGAGGCCCTGGTGGTCCGCGGCGGACGGGGTGAGCTGGTGCGCACGCCGATCCGCCAGCAGTCGGAGGGGCAGCGGCTCTTCGTGGACGTATCGCTCTCCCCAACAGGTGTGGCCACGGGCGAGGCCCGGCTGGAGCTTCTCGGCGCTGCCGGATGGGCGTACCTGGACCTCCAACAGACCCGCCGCCCGGAGGAGATCGACCGCATCGTGCTGCAGAGCCTGGGAAGCCTGCTGCCCGGGGTGAAGCTGGAGCAGCCGAAGCTCGCCGCCCACGACTCGGGCGTGCCCTCCGCGACCTTGACTGCGAAGCTCCGCCTGGTGTTGCCGCAGCCCTACGAGCCGGGCTCGGTGCCGCAGCTCCCCGTCCCCTCCCTGACCGACATGCCGGCCCTGGGAGTGCTCGACGGCCGCGAGCTGCCGGTGGTCGCGGACCCGTTTTCGACGCAGATGACCTGGAGCTTGATCCTGCCCCAGGACGGCTGCCCGCCCTCCTCGGGCCAGGATCAGACGGTGGAGAACGACCTGGGAAGCTTCCGCCAGTCCTTCAAGCTCGACGGCCGCAAGCTGGTCCTGGAGCGCCGCTCGGAGCTGCGCCGCCGCTGGATCGAGCCCGCCGCCTTCCCCGCGCTCAAGGAGATTTCGCTCGCCGAGCACCGCGCGAGCAAGCGGCGGCTCCGGGTGGAGTGCAAGTAGGGCGGCACGGCTATACTACTCGTCGCGTCTATGAAGAAAACTTCCTCCTCTTCCGACGAGCTGCGCCCCGAATATCGATTCGACTGCAAGAAAGCTCAGCCCAATCGCTTCGCAGACCCTGAGGTCCTGGACGACGATGTTGCCAAAGTCTTCACTAATGCAGAGGCCGTGAACCGTGCTCTGCGTGCCCTCCTCGACGCTGTGCCGACCAAGGCTCCACGTTCCGGGTAGAGTTCCGGGTAGAGACGTCCCCAGTCCTCTACCACCGCGCTGCCGGGTTCACCAGGGTCGGGGCGTCTCCCACGGCAGGGCCGGTCACCACAGGTGGTGTAGCGTGAAATCCGGCTGGGGAATATTTTCCACGGCGTGCTGCCGGCGTTGGTGGTGCCTGAGGCCATGAGACGCCCCGACCCTGTACACCCGGCAGGTTTGTGGTAGCGGACTGGGGCGTCTCTACGTAATGTTTCTGGCCCCCACGTCACTCTCCGGTGAAAGCAGCTTTACGCACTGGAGGACTCATGAAACCCACGCTCGCTCTCCTTCTCCTCTCTCTCGCCCTGCCTTGCTCTGCCGCGGCGGACGTCTTTCCGCCCATTACGGAGAAGGAGCGCTCGCTCGCCTCCGTGCCCGGCGAGCCGAACGTTCCGGCGGCGTTCCTGTTCCGGAAGTCCGAGTTCCTGATGATGGGCTACGGCGCCGGCGGCCAGAAGCAGAGCTCGTCCCGGCTGCTGGTCCAGGAGAGGGTGAAGATCCTCACGGAGCAGGGCAAGGAGCTCGGGGAGGTGGCCGTGGCCCACTCCAACGCCACCCGGCTGAGCGGCTTCAAGGGGCGGACGGTGCTGCCCGACGGTCGGGTCATCCCCTTGGGGGACGACGCCAGGTTCCAGCGCAAGGTGTCCCGCCGCCGCAACCAGCGGGTGACCACGGTGGCCTTCCCGGCCGTCGAGGTCGGCGCCATCCTCGACTACCAGTACGAGCTGCGCTTCGACCATTACCTTCTCCTGGAGCCCTGGTATCTCGCCGATGCCGTACCGGTCCTCCACGCCGAGGTCCTGTTCAAGATCCCGGGGGAGATCCAGGCCCAGTCCTGGCTGCGCGATCCGTACAAGGTCGGCATCAAGTCGGAGACGCGCAGGACCAGCACCGGAACCGAGATCCTGATCTGGGCCGACAACGTGCCGTCGGTCCCGGACGAGCCGTTCGGGCTCCCGTTCGCCGACGAGGCGGCTCTGATGCTGATGCTGCCCACCGCCGTCAACTACGACGGCTTCGAGACGAAGCTGCTGGAGAGCTGGCCGAGCGTCTGCGACCTGCTGGACGGGCTCTACCACAATGCGCGGCGCAAGGACGGCGCGGCGGTGAAAAAGGCAAAAGAGCTCGCAACCGCACCCGGAGCGCGGGAAAAGGCCGAGGCTCTCTATCGCTTCGTGCGCGACAGCATCGAGACGATCGACGAGCCAGGCATCTTCCCCGCCGAGGGCGCGTCCGTGGACAAGGCCCTGAGCCAGCGGCGCGGCGATTACGTGGACAAGGCGCTCCTCCTTCAGGCCATGCTCCGCGCCGTGAAGGTGGATTCCCGACTGGTCTGGGCGGCCCACCGCTGGAACGGTCTCGTCGACATCCGGGTCGCCAACCCGGCCATCTTCGACACCATGCTGGTCGCCGTGGACCTGGACGGGAAGCGCTACTTCCTCGATCCGTCGGACAGCGCCCTCGCCTTCGGACGCCTGCGCTATGGCTACGAGGGGATGCCGGCGCTGCTCTTCGACAAGAAGAAGCCCGAGCCGATCGTGCTGCCCGAGGCTCCGTTCGAGCAGAACGGACGGCGCGCCCTGCTCGACCTGGCCCTCGACGCCGACGGCCGCCTCGCGGGCAAGGGCGAGCTCGTCCTGACGGGCCACCACGCCTGGCAGCGCATCCAGTGGCAGGAGGACGAGGCGGCTACGCTGAAAGGCTGGTCGGACTGGCTCGGCCAGGAGCTCGAAGGCTTTCAAGTCGAGGATCTGCGGTTCGAGGAGAGGACCGACGAGCAGACGGTGAAGGTCACCTGGTCGTTCAAGGAGCGGGAGGAGGAAGTGCTCGGCGACGAGGCGTCGCTCTACCCGAGCGCTCCGATCGGGCCGTCGAAGCAGCCTTTCGTGCAGGACGCCTCCAAGCGGCGCTCCCCGGTGCTGTTCCAGTTCGCGGACCGCGACGAGGTGGAGCTGCGGCTGCGCTGGCCCGAGGGCTGGAAGCTCGACACGCAGCCGAAGCCGGCGGCCGTCCGCAACCGCGCCGGAGAGCTGTCGGTCGCCGTGGAGGTCGACCAGGCCGGGCGCTCCCTGGTCTACCGGAGACGGTTCGACATCCCCGCGCGGCAGCTCGACACGACGGGGGAGTACCAGGACGTCCGTGCCCTCTTCGCGGCCGTGGAGAAGAGCGACGCGGAGGCACTGGGGCTGGTCAGAAACTGAGGCCCGGAGGAGGAGGCGTCGCCTCAGGCTCCGCCGGCAACGGAGCCAGCAGGGGGGGCGGCGTGGGCTCGGCTTCCGTTTCAGCTTCAGTGACCGGCGTCGTCTCCACCTCCACCGGAGCTGGCTCCGGAGTCGCGGCGGGGGGGAGCGTCCGGGGCGCGGCCGGCCGGATCTCGATGCTGCTCTCCTCGACCTCGGTCTCGTCCTCGTCCCACTCGCCTTCGGGCAGCGGCTCGGACTCCAGGTCGTCCGTCAGCGGCTCGTTGGCGTAGGGGAGAGCGCCGATCTCGGCTCCGGGGACGACGTCCGGCTGCGGCTCCTGGCCGTAGCCATAGCCGTAGTTCGAGATCTCGATCCGGCCCTCCTCGTTCTGGCGGACCTGGTAGTCGTAGAGCGGCTCGCCGGTGACCGGATCGATCGGAATCTCCTGGTCGTAGGGGCCGTAGGCCGCGTACTGTCCGAGGCCCGCACGGTGCCGGAAGCAGGATTCCGTGGGTGCCTGCCACTCCGCGAAGACCTCGCTCACCTTGAACGGGCAGGCCTCGGTCGCGATCTGGCCCGTGGTCGGATCGACCGTCTGGGTCACGATTCCACGCGGCGGAGCAAAGGGCAGGTAGCCCCGGGGCGGACGGACCGCGGCGGTGAAACGGCTCCAGATCGGCAGCGCCGCCTTGGCGCCCGACATCCGGGTGCGCACGTTGTCGTCGTAACCCACCCAGACCACGGACACCCGGTCGGGCGAGTAGCCGGCGAACCAGTTGTCCCGCCGGTCGTTGGTGGTGCCGGTCTTGCCCGCCAGGCGGTCGCGGATGCCGTAGCCGCGGGCGGCGCTCGCAGTACCGCGGTCCATGGCCCCCTGCAGGATCGAGGTCACCAGGAAGGAGGCCTCGGCCGGCATCACCCGCCGCGGCGCGGGCACGTCGTCGCCCAGGATCTGCTCGCCGAACCGGTCGCGCATCGCGGCCAGGCCGTGCAGCTCCGGCCGTGCCCCCTCGTTGGCGAAGGTCGCGTAGGCCTCCGCCATCTCGTACGGGGTGGCCTCGAAGGCGCCGAGCGCGAGCGAGGGCACGGTGTCGAACTTCGCCTTGAAGCCCATGTCCTGGGCCAGGTCCACGACCCGCGTGAGCCCCACCTGGAGCGCCAGGCGCACGGTCGGGATGTTCAGGCTCTGCTCCAGCGCCGTGCGCACCGTCACCATGCCGCGGAAGCCGCGGTCGTAGTTCTGGGGCTTCCACGCCAGGCCCTTGGCCTTCACCGTGATCGGCGAGTCCTTGACCATCGAGGAGGGGCTGACCACCGCTTCCTCGAAAGCCGCGGCATAGACCACCGGCTTGAACGCGCTCCCCGCCTGCCGGCGCGCCCGGGAGACCCGGTCGAACTGGGAGAGCGAGTAGCTGCGGCCGCCCACGTAGGCGAGGATCGCGCCGTCCCGAGGATCGACCGAGATGAGCGCGCTCTGGAGCGGACCCTTGCTGCGGCTCCTGCGCTCCAGGCCTTTCTCCAGCTCGGCCAGGCCGTTGCGCACCGCCTTCTCGGCCTGCTTCTGATCGCGCCAACGTAGCGTTGCGAAGAGGGTGTAGCCCTGGTCGGGCAGGTCGTCGACGTCGAAGCGCTCCTCCGCTTCGCGCTCCGCCAATTCGGCGAAGTAGGGGGCGTTGGGGCGGGCGTTGACGGTCTCGGGGTTGACCTGCAGCGGCTCGGCGATGGCCTGGCGGACCTCCTCCGGGGTGGCCCAGCCCAGCTCGCCCATGCGCCCGAGCACCCAGTCGCGGCGCTCGACCGCCTTGCCGGGGTGCTGCGTGGGCATGTAGTTGCCCGGCGCCTGGATCATGCCGGCCAGGGTGGCGGCCTCGGCGAGGGTGAGCTGCGACGGGTGCTTGCCGAAGTAGGCCCAGGAGGCGGATCCGAGGCCGAGCACCTGGGCCGGCCCGCTCTTGCCCCAGTAGATCTCGTTGAGGTAGGCCTCCAGGATCCTCTTCTTGCTGAAGCGCGCCTCGACCATCACCGCGATCCAGGCCTCCTTGGCCTTGCGCACCAGCGAGCGCTTGCTCGTCAGGTAGAGGTTCTTGACGAGCTGCTGGGTGATCGTGCTGCCCCCCTGCTGCAGCTCGCCGCCGCGCAGGTTCACCCACAGGGCGCGGGCGATGCCCGTGGGCGAGACGCCGGGATGGCTGAAGAATTGGTCGTCCTCGGCCGCGAGCACGGCCTTGGACACGTACTCGGGCATCTGGTCCAGGGTGACCGGCCGGCGCTCGGCGAGGTCGGGCCCATAGAAAGAGGCCAGGAGCGGCGGCTCCAGGACGAGCCCCTCCGTCTTGCGGCCGTCGGCCTTCAGACCCTTCACCTTGCCGCCGCCCAGGGTGATCTCGGCCACGTGCCCGCCGGCTTCGCCCTCGGGGGTCGGGAAGCGCCGCAGGTTGACGGTAACCCGCGGCCCTTCCTGGCTGTAGAATCCGATCTTCGCATCGTCGCCTTGCCGATAGCCCGCGGCCTCCAGCTCCCCGATCAGCTCGGCCGCGGTGAGCGGCATGCCCGTATCCAGCTCGGTCGGCATGGCGTAGAGGCGGGACGGCTGCTTGAACGGCGCTCTCGGGAACTGGCGCTGGAGGCTCCAGAAGTACCCGGCGAAGGCGAACCCTGCGAGGAAGAGCAGGGCGGAAGCGGTCAACCCGGCGATCACCGCCCGGCGCTGTTGCGGAGGCATGTCCGAGAGCCGCAGCCGTGCGAATCGCGATGGACTGTAGATGGGCGGTTGCATCGGGGCTCCTGTTTCCGCGATCCCGCCCCTCCGTGTCGGAGGCCGGGTCGCCGGCTGCGGAAAGAGCAAGGCAAAGCGTGTGCCATGTGCCGGCATAGCGGTTGCAGTCCCAATCCCGCGGGGAGATGGAGGAGAGTGAGATGGAAGACCTGGCAACGAAAAAATGCGAGCCCTGCGAGGGGGGAACGCCCGCGCTCAAGGGGCTCGAGCTGCGCAAGCTCTATGGCCAGCTCGAAGGCTGGACGATGGTCAACGAGCACCACCTGGAGAAGGAGTACCTTTTCAAGGACTTCCGGGAGGCGCTGGATTTCGTGAACCGTCTCGGCGAGGTGGCCGAGGAGGAGGGGCACCACCCCGACGTCTTTCTTACCTGGGGGAAGGTGAAGGTCACCCTCTGGACCCATGCGGTCGGAGGGCTGAGCGAGAACGACTTCATTCTGGCGGCGAAGGCGGACGGTCTGCGCTGACGGCTTCCGCCTTCTTCAAGGCCTGGCGCATCTCGTCGATGAGCAGGATGCGCTCCTGCTCGGCCCGCCGGCGGTCGTGGATGTCGATGACCGATCCGATGTAGCCCGCGAGCTCGCCGTCGGCGCCGAAGCGGGGGATGCCCCGCGTCAGCATCCAGCGGTACTCGCCGTCGTGGCGGAGCAGCCGGTACTCCACCGAGAACTCGCGCCGGGCCTCGTACACGGAGTAGAAGGCATCCCAGCAGCGGTCCAGGTCGTCGGGATGGATCCCCTCTTCCCAGCCGTGGCCGATCTCCTGCTCCAGGGTACGGCCCCGGAACTCCAGCCATGGGGGGTTGAACCACTCGCACAGCCTGTCCTTTCCGGACATCCAGACGAAGACCGGCGCCGATTCCGCCATGATGCGGAAGCGCTCCTCGTTCTCCCGCTGGGGAAGAAGCCGCTCCAGCAGGCGTTTGAGGAGCTGCGCGAGGGTTGGCATCTTTCTTTCTTCACGCCCCTGGCATCCGGCAGGTCTCCGCCCCCGCCGCCGGCAGGTAGCACTGCTCCACGTAATCCTTCACCATGCGGTCCGCGTTGTACCTCCACGCCAGGGTGCGGATGGCCCTTTTGACCCGCCGGATCCAGTTGCGGGGTATGCCCTCGGCGTCGCGGCCGTAGTAGAGCGGCACCACCTCGCGCTCCAGGGTTTCGAACAGGGCCTCGGCATCCCGCTGGTCGTGTACGTCCGGATTCGTGTGGATCTCGCCGTGCCCGACCGCGAAGCCGTTGCTCCCATCGTAACCCTCGGCCCACCAGCCGTCCAGGATCGAGCAGTTGAGCACGCCGTTCAGGATGCACTTCTCGCCGCTCGTGCCCGACGCCTCCTGCGGCCGGCGCGGGTTGTTGAGCCAGACGTCCACTCCCTGGACGAGCTGCCGGCCGACGTGCATCGAGTAGTTCTCGACGAACACGATCCGGCCGGCGAAGCGCGGGTCCCTCTCCAGGTTGGCGACCCGCTGCGCCAGCGCCTTGCCGCCCATGTCCCGCGGGTGCGCCTTGCCGGCGAAGACGATCTGGAGCGGGCGCTCCGGATGGTTGACCAGCCGGTCGAGCCGGTCCAGGTCGTGGAAAAGGATGTCCGCCCGCTTGTAGGTGGCGAAGCGGCGGGCGAAGCCGAGGGTAAGGGCGTCGGCGAGGAGGGGCTCGCGCTCCGGCTCTGACATTCCTAGCCGCTCGCGGCGGTCGGCGAGGCGCCGTCGTACGAAGGTGAACAGCCGCGCCTTGAGCACCTGGTGGATCTCCCAGAGCTCGGCGTCGGGGATGCGGTCGATCTTCGACCAGAGGTCGGGCCGGCAGATCGAGTCGAGCCAGTTCGGCCCCAGGTAGTGGACGAGCAGGCCGTGCATGTCCGCCGCAATCCAGGTGCGCACGTGGACGCCGTTCGTGATGTGGCCGATGGGCACCTCCTCCTCGGGCCGGCCCGGATAGAGGTGGTGCCACATCCGGCGCGACACCCGGCCGTGCAGGGCCGAAACGCCGTTGGTCCGGCGGCTCAGGCGCAGGGCGAGCACCGTGGGGCAGAAGGTCGAAGCGGGATCGTCCGGCCGCTCCGAGCCCAGCGCGAGCACCTCGGCGAGGGACAGGCCGAGGCCGGCCGCCAGGGGCTCCAGGTGCGGCCCCGCGAGGTCGAGACCGAAACGGTCGTGCCCGGCTTCGACCGGGGTGTGGGTGGTGAACACGCCCGCCGCCGCCACCTCGCGCAGGGCGTCGGCCGCGTCCAGCCCCTCGCGCTCGACCTTGTGCCGCGCCCATTCCAGCAGGGCGAAGGCCGAGTGCCCCTCGTTCAGATGGAGGACCGACGGGTGGATGCCCACGGCGCCCAGGGCGCGGAAGCCGCCCACGCCGAGCAGGATCTCCTGCTGGATGCGGGTCTCCTCGTTGCCGCCGTAGAGGCGGGCGGTGAGCTCCTGATCCTCGGGGGAGTTGGCCTCGTCGCGGGCGTCCAGGAGGATGAGACGGCTGCGGCCCACCCAGACGTGCCAGAGCCGGAGCTGGACCGTGCGCCCCGGCAGCTCGACCGCCACCCGCAGGGGCGCGCCATCCGGTCCCGTCAGCGGATCGGCCGGCAGCTCCGCCGAGCCGATCGGCTCGTAGCTGTCCTGCTGCCAGCCGGCCTCGTCGATGAGCTGGTGGACGTAGCCCTCGTGGTAGAGCAGGCCGACCCCCACCACCGGCACCCCGAGGTCGCTCGTGCTCTTGAGATGGTCGCCGGCGAGCACGCCCAGGCCGCCGGAGTAGATGGGCAGCGACTGGTGGATGCCGAACTCGGCGGAAAAGTAGGCGACCGGGTGGGCCAGGAGGGGGCCGGCGTGGGTCGTGCCCCAGCTCTCCCCCCCGGCCAGGTACTGCTTCAACCGGCGGTACGCCTGGTCGATGCGGGTCTGCATCTCCAGGTCGTTCACCCGCCGGGCGATCTTCTCGTCGGGGACCCTTTGCAGCAGCGCGACCGGGTTGTGGTAGACCACTTTCCACACGTCGGGGTCCAGCTCGCGGAAGATGGCGCGGATGTCGGGCTGCCAGGACCACCAGAGGTTCCTGGCCAGCTCGCGCAGCTTGCCCATCGTGTCGGGTGAATCGTTCGTCATGTCGGCTCCAAATCCAGAATCCGGGGGGAATATATCCCGAGGTCGCGGGTTGCTATGTGTTGTTGAAATGCTCAAAAGCAGACGGAAGGAGTACAAGTGAAGGCCAGAAGCTACCTACTTCTCTTAGCCCTGCTCGCCAGCGGCGCTTCATCCGGAGCCGCGCAACCCGCCGAGATGCCCCGAGTCATTGAACCGAAGGTCGAGCGCAAGTCCGGCCCTGCCTTCTGGGTTTCCGCTGAAGCGGCCATGAACCGCGGCACCGTTCTTGACTGGTCGCTCGTCGGTGAGGACGGTTCGCTGCTCGTCCAGATCGTCGAGCGCCAGGGCAAGGCGCTGGCAGAGCGAGGGAGGGGGAAGGTCTCGAACCAGGAGATTCAGTGGCTTCCGGCCTCGGAATGCACGGAGTCAATTCTCTTGACCCCTCATCATGGCGGCGAGGGTCCGAGCGGCACTTTCCGCGACCTTCGCGAGCAGTCGCAATCCATCTGGAAGGGGAGGATCGCCGCGATCGAGCCAGGTTTCTTCTCTGGTGCTCCGGCAGCGCTCCTGCGCGTTGAGGTTCTCGATGTCGTTCGCGAGTCGAAAAGCTCACCGCGGAAGCAGGCCTTTGTCCAGCACCCGGTCGCCCGCTTCAAGATCGGGGACTACCGCTTCTGCAGCGGGTACTCGGGGTTCGAGCCGAAGGTCGGCGACAGGATCCTGGTTTTCGACTACGCAGGTCCGATCGGGCGCGGCGACCTCCTCTTTGCCCCGCGAATGGAGCAGACCTTCTTTGAAACCGCGGAGGGCGACCTTTTCCTGCCGGAGAGCCTGCGGCAGGACGACGACCTCTGGACGGCGAAAAACCTCGAAGACGTTATCTCCCTGACCGGCATGCCATCTTCGCCAACCTTCTAATCTGGCTGGACATGAACCACAACGGAGTCTCCGAGGCCCTCGAAATCAGCACTCTGGAGCAGGCGGGCGTCATCCGACTCGCGCTGGAGTACACGACGAACAAGCGACGCGACCGCCACGGCAACCAGCTTCGCTTCCAGTCGAAGGCATGGGTGCGGTCGGCCGGCGGCCGTGAACGCCTGATCCACACTGTGGACGTGGTCTTCCGCGAAAGCGGCATGTGAGCAGCCTCTGATGGCCGGGGAGCGTGCCCGGAAACGGGTGCGCCCTACTGCCGCCCCCAAGGGAGAGGTTCCGGGCCCAAGGCCATTGAGCACCGGAATGGCATAGAATCCTCTCCACTGTGGAGAAAGATTTCGAAAGGGCCGAGCCGCAACGGGACGAGGTCGAGACGCTCCTCCGCCTGATCGACGACGAGATCGTCAAGGCGCGCATCTCCAAGAGAAAGCTGGAAAGGATCCTGGGCCAGGGTCAGGGCTACATGGGGAGCCTGATCAAGGGCCGGATCACGCTCAAGGTCGGCCATGTCTACGACATCGGCGAGGCGCTCGGCCTGGAGCCGCTGCTCCTCTTCTTCCGCGCCGCGCCCAAGGAAAACCAGGAGCGCCTGCTCAAGGCGCTCGGCACCCAGTCCGCGGACGGCGACGGCTCCGGCGATCCGCCCGGACCGATGACACCCAAAGAGATCGAGGAGCTGGTCCGCAAAGTCGTCCGCCAGGAGCTGGCGCGGCTCGCGACGAGCTGAAACCTCCCCAAATATCTGTGTGTCGCCCGAAAACTTTTTGAGCGACACGGAACCTTTCTGTGTCGCCCATAAATTTTCTGGGCGACGTAGAGTTTCTCTGTGTTGCCCAAAAACTTAATGGGCGACATGGAAAAGTTCTGTGTTGCCCATAATCTTTTTGGGCGACACAGAGACTTTTTGCGTCGCCCAAAAAGATCCTATGCCGCCCAGAATTCTTTTAAGTCGCCCATGAGTCTTCTGTGTCGCCCAAAAACTTTCTGTGCAGCCCAAAAAGTTTCTGTGTCGCCCAAAGAGTTTTTTGACGGCTATCTCAGGAATTGCCAGGCCAATCCGGCCGCCGCGCTGATCGCGAGCGTCGCCATCATCCCGAGCTTGAAGCGGAAGAGCGCGAGGAAGGCGAAGGCGGCGAGCACGACCGCCGCCCAGTCCACCGTTTCCCAGACCGGAACGAGCAGCCGCATTCCCATCCACCGAAATTCTCCCACCTCTTTGAAGAGGACGTGCATGGAGAACCAGACCGCGAGGTTCAGGATCACCCCGACCACCGCGGCCGTGATCCCGGCGAGGGCGCGGCTCAATCCCTTCTTCCCGCGCAGCGCCTCGATGTAGGGCGCGCCGAGGAAGATCCAGAGGAAGCAGGGGACGTACGTGACCCAGGTGGTGACCAGCGAGCCGAGGATGGCCGCCGTCCACGGGTTGAGGTCGCCAGGATGGCGGAACGCGCCCAGGAAGCCGACGAACTGCACCACCTGGATGAGCGGCCCCGGCGTGGTCTCGGCCATCCCGAGGCCGTCGAGCATCTCCCCGGCCGTGAGCCAGCCGTAGGTCTCCACCGCCTGCTGCCCGACATAAGCCAGAACCGCGTAGGCGCCGCCGAAGGTGACCATCGACATCTGGCTGAAGAAGATTCCTTCCCGAACGAGCACATGGTCCCATCCGAAGACGGCGACGAGCGCCACCAGCGGCACGATCCAGAGCGTAAGGCAGACGGCGAGCACCCGGAACGACCGTCCCAAGGATGGTTTTACCCGGACCGTCTGAGCCTCCACGGGCTCGGGCGCGGGAATCCATTTCCCTCCAATCCATCCGAGCAGGCCGGCGGCCACTACGATGACCGGGAACGGCACCGCGAAGAAGAAGATCCCGACGAACGCCGCGGCGGCGAAGCCCACCATCACCCCGTTCTGCAGCGCCCTCTTGCCGATCCGCACCACGGCCTCGACCACGACCGCCATGACCGCCGGCTTGAGCCCGAAGAAGAGGCCGGTGACGAAGGCGGTCTCCTGGAACCCGGCGTAGAGCACGCTCAGGGCCAGGATGGCGAGGAACCCGGGGAGCACGAACAGGATGCCGGCCACGAGACCGCCCGGCGTGCGGTTCAGGAGCCAGCCGAGATAGATGGCGAGCTGCTGCGCCTCGGGGCCGGGGAGGAGCATGCAGTAGTTGAGGGCGTGGAGGAAGCGCGGCTCGTCCACCCAGCGCTTCTCGTCCACGAGGATGCGGTGCATGACCGCGATCTGGCCGGCCGGCCCGCCGAAGCTCTGGAGGGCCACCCGGAGCCAGACCCGGACGGCTTCGGAGAAGGGGACGGCGTCGCTCACCCGGACCCCTCACCCCCGTCCCCTCTCCCATCCCCTCCCTTCCGCCGGGAGAGGGGCGCCCCCTCCCTTCCGGAGTGTTTCCCCCCTCTCCCGGTCGGCGGGAGGGGATGGGAGAGGGGGGTTAGGGGGGTGAGGGGCCGGGCGGCGGGCAACGACTGATACATTCCTTCGAACAGCGCAATCCCATGCCGTTCCAGCTCCTCGTCGGGCCATCCCGCCGCCAGCCAACCGCGAAGAATGCCGTCGATCCCGGCGGCCTCGGGAGGAGAAGAAAGCCCGTCCCGCAGGTCGATCTCGTGGACGATCGCGGCGAGCGCGCGCAGGGCCGGATCGTCCAATCGGAAGGCGGCGAGGATCGTCTCGAAGGTGCAGAGGTTGCCTGTATGGCCGAGCTCGGCGCCGGGCATGTCGAAGGAGACCTCCCCCTCCCGCGGCTCGCCGTACCGGATCGCGGCTTCGGGATCGACGAACCGGCGGATGAGCCAGGCCGAGGCGAGACGGTCCACGTGGGGACGGGGCCGGGTGACCCAGGTCCGGCCGCGGTAGCGAGCCAGGTCGACCGAGGGGACCTCGTGCTCCGGCTTTTCATCCAACCGGGCGAGGGCCGCGGCGGCCCGCGGCCCTTCGGAAGCGGCGAACCAGTCGATGCGGCTGACCTCGTCGAACCGTCGGCGGAGCTTCTCCACTCTGGCCCGGTCCGGGTTCGCTTCGGCTTCCTCCGCGATCTTGCGGTAATCCTCGTCGCGGGCGGAGCGGAAGGCTTCGATGATCCGCGCCCTCTCGCTCTCCTCCAGGTGATCGACCTCCAGCACGAGCGCCTGCCCGCCGCCGTCTCGGATCTCCTGCGCGAGCCAGGCGAACGCCTCGCGCGCCTCGTCGCTCTCCGGGAGCAGATGGAGAGACCCTGCCGGAGAAACGGTCCCGAGCTGGCGCAGACGGCGCCAGACCGCCACCCTCCGGCTGGAGGACGGGTCCGAAAGCGAGTAGGCGAGGGCGAGCCAGCGCATCACGCGGATACTAGCCGCACGCAAGCCGCGACTCCGACGGCAAAGGCGGCATAGAGAGGCAAACGCGGGTCGAGGGTCCACAACCATCCGCCCACGAGCGAGGCCGGGAACACCGCGAGCCCGCGCGCCAGATAGTAGACGCCCACCGACCGTCCCCGTGCATGGGCAGCCGAGAGGTCGAGGATCATCGCCTTACGCGCCGGCTCCCCCGTCTCCCGCAGGCCGGCCACGACAAAGGCCGCCGCCAGACCCATGGTCCCAGAGGCCCGCGCCAGGATCAGGGGGAACAGAGCGAAGAAGGCGAAGGTGAGGAGGACGAAGGGCTTGCGGTCCATCCTGTCCGACATCCGCGCCACGGGGATGTAGACCAGGGTCGCGGTGATCATCTGGAGGCTCGTCAACCATCCGAACCGCGCCGGGCCGGCGCCGAGCACATCCATCACGAAGAGGACGATGAACACCTTGGGGATGCCCTCTGCCCAGCGGGCAAGGATGTCGGCACTCAAAAGCCGCTTGAGCCCGGGGTCCATCGAGCGCCAGAGGCTGCCGAGGCGCTCGGTATCCGGAGCAGGGGCCGGAGGCTCCACGTAGGAACAGCGCAGGATGAAGATCCCGACGAAAGCCAGGACGATCGTGACCGCCAGACCGGCCCGGATGCCGTCGAGAAAGCCGAGCCGGAGGATGAGCCATCCGCCCAGGGGAGGGGCGAGGATGATCGGCACCCGCTTCAGGATCGATTGCACGCCGAACCCGGTGGCGCGCTGGGAGGAAGGCAGGTTGTCGCCGAGGACCGCGAAGATGGCGGGCAGCGTCAGGCTGCTCCAGGCCATGACCAGCACGGTGCCGGCGATCACCCATGGCCAGCCCGGAGCTACTAGGTAGAGCAGGTAGCCGCCCGCGGCAAGAAGCGCGAACAGCTCGAGAGCCCGACGCCGGCCCATCCGGTCCGCCGCCCAGCCGCCGGGGTAAGGATAGAGGGCGTCGAGCAGCTCGCGCAGGGTGCCGTAAGCGGCGACCGTCCAGGCGCCCGCCCCCAGGATCTCCAGGTACTTGGGGACGAACCGCACCCACAGCTCCTCGCCCATTCCGAGGACGAGGAAGGCCGCGAGCATCGCCACGACGTTGCGCCGCATGGAGAGATTGTAACTCTCGTTGCCATGGCGAGCAACGGTCGTTTCCGGGTAGAGACGCCCCAGTCCTCGACCACGATCCTGCCGGGTGTACAGCGTCGGGGCGTCTCATGGCCCCAGTCACCACCAACGCCGGCGGCAGGCGCAAAAACCCAGGTCCGTGTTTTACGGCCCGTTGACACCGGCGCGGGCTGGGGTGGATCAACCTGTCGTGGGGAGACGCCCCGACCCTGTACACCCGGCAGGATCGCGGTAGAGGACTGGGGCGTCTCTACTTCGGGGGCCGGCTGGGCCGCATCTCGATCCGGCTCGGCAGGGCGTTGTCCGGATAGCTCAGCAGGTGCACCACCATCGAAGCGATGTCCGCCGCCTGCAGCTTCCAGCTTCCCTCGCCAGTTCCGCCCCCGAACTCCGTGGCCACGCTGCCGGGCATGATCGCGGCGACCCGGATGCCGTGCGGCCGCAGGTCGAGCATGGCGGCCTCGGACATTCCGAGCAGCCCGAACTTGCTGGCGTTGTACGCCGATCCGCCCGCGAAGGGGTTCTTGGCGGCGAGGGAGGCGATGTTGATGATCCAGCCGGCCCCCTGCTTCTTCATGGCCGGGGCCACCGCGCGGAGGAAGTAGAAGCAGCCGTTCAGGTTGGTCTCGATCACCTCGCGGAACTGGTCGCCGGAGATCTCGTCCACGGGTCCGAAGTGGCCGAGGCCGGCGTTGTTGACCAGACAGTCGATCCGACCCTCGACGTCCAGTACCTCTTTCACGAAGGTTTCGACCTTCCCCTGGTCGCGGACGTCCACGGCCCGATGCTGGGCGCCGTCCGCCGATCCCTGGCTGTGGCGGCTGCAGGTCCAGACTTTCCATCCTCCCGCGAGGAGGGCCTCGGCGATGCCCCGGCCGATGCCGCGGCTTCCTCCCGTCACGATCGCGATACCACTCATGCGTCACCTCCCTGGGGTACTCTAGCGCGGAATCAGCCGGCCCCCCCGGCTGTTTTGATGAGTCGAAAGGAGGGGTAGACCAACACCATGGGTGCATACCTCATCTTCATGATCCCGGCGCTGCTGCTCTCTCTCTGGGCCAGCTTCCGGACGAAATCGGCATTCAACAAGTATCAGAAGGTCCGGACGGCCCGGGGCCTGACCGGTGCCCAGGCCGCGCACGAGATGCTCCAGCGGGCGGGGATCTTCGACGTGAAGATCGTCCAGACGCAGGGCTTCCTGTCGGACCATTACAACCCGGTCAACAAGACGCTGGCGCTGTCGCCGCCGGTCTACGGGTCCAACTCGATTGCCTCGATCGGGGTGGCATGTCACGAGGCCGGCCATGCCATCCAGCACGCGCAGAAGTACGCGCCGCTCTGGCTGCGCTCGGCCCTGGTGCCGATGGCGAACATCGGCTCGACGCTGAGCTACATCATCATCCTGGCGGGCCTGCTGCTGCTGCAATCGCAGACGACGGTCTACTTCGGCATCCTGCTGTTCTCGGCGGTGGTGCTCTTCCAGATCGTGACCCTGCCGGTGGAGTACGACGCCTCGGCGCGGGCCAAGCGGCTGGCGGTGGAGAACGGCATCATCCTGCCGCAGGAGCGCGAGGGGATGGATAAGGTCCTGAACGCGGCCGCCCTCACCTACGTGGCCGCGGCGGTGTCGTCGGTGATGACGCTGCTGTATTACCTGATGCTCGCCGGCGGCATGCGGCGGGATTAAAAGGACAAAGGACCAAAAGGACGTAAAGGACCTAAAGGACACCAAGGATTCGGAAGCGGGTCCTTGGTGTCCTTGGAGTCTTTGTTGTCCTTTAGGTCCTTTACGTCCTTTTGGTCCTTTCCTACTCCGCCGGCTCCCCAAGAATCCCGAACAGCTCGTTCTTCCGCTGCTCCAGCTCCTCGGGCGTGGAAGCCTCCAGCACCAGACGCAGAAACGGCTCGGTGTTGGACGGCCGCACGTTGCCCCACCAGGTGGGGTACTGGAAGGTGATCCCGTCCAGGTAGTCGATCTGGGCGTCGGAGTAGCGGCGGGCGATCTCTTCGATCTTGCCCTGCTTGTCCTCGACCTCGAAGTTGATCTCCGGGCTCTTGGCGTAGCGGCGCAGCGGCTGCACCAGGGCGGAGAGCGGCTTGCCCGTCGAGCGCAGGAGGTTCAGGATCTCCACCACGGCGCCGATCGAGCTGTCGGCGTTGGAATGATCGCGGAAGTAGTAGTGGCCGGCCAGCTCGCCGCCGAAGATCCCGTCCCGTTTGCGCAGGGTGGCCTTCATGAAGGAGTGGCCGACCCGCTCGCGCACCGGGATTCCGCCCTTCTCCTGGATGTACTCGGCCACGGCCCGCGACGAGCGCAGGTCGTAGAGCACGGCCTTGCCGGGCTCGCGCTCCAGCAGCTCGCCGCCGATGAGCGCCGTCATCAGGTCGCTGCCCACGGCCTGGCCGGTCTCGTCCACGAAGGCGGCGCGGTCGGCATCGCCGTCGAAGGAGACCCCGAGGTCGGCGCCGTGCTCCTTGACCGCGCGCATCAGGTCGTGGAGGTTCTCCTCCTTGAGCGGGTTGGCCTCGTGGTTGGGGAAGGTGCCGTCCAGCTCGAAGTAGAGCGGGATCAGCTCGATGCCGGTGGCCTCCAGGATGGGCCGGTAGAGCGTGCCCATGCCGTTGGCCGCGTCCACCACGACCCGCAGCCGGCGGCGGTCGGTTCCCAGGAAGCCGAGGATGTGCTCCTGGTAGTCGTCGAAGACCTGGCCGGTCCGCACCGTGCCGGGTCGGGACGCTTTCGGCAGGTCGCCGGACTTGACCTTCTCCTCCAGGAGGGGAATTCCGTGATCGCCGGAGACCGGGCGCGCTTCGTGGCGGCTGAACTTGAGGCCGTTGTACTGCGCCGGGTTGTGGCTCGCCGTGACCTGCACGCCGCCGGCCGCCTTGGTGTGGCCGACCGCGAAGTAGTTCATGGGCGTGGTGGCGAGGCCGATGTCGAGCACGTCGAGGCCGGCCTCTGTGAGCCCCTCGATCAGGGCCTTGGCGAGCGGCTCGCTGTGCGAGCGCATGTCGCGGCTCACCACGACCGTGTTGCCCCGCGCGCGGTCCTCGGCGTCCAGCACGAATTGGAACGCGAGGCCGATCTGGCGAGCCATATCCTCGTTGATCTGCGAGGGATAGATCCCCCGCACGTCGTACGCTTTGAAGATTCCGGCCACTTTCTCTCTCCCCTCAATCGCTTCTTATGTATGTAGGGGAGGGGCTTGTCCCCTCCCGGGTGGGCGGAGGCCCCGGCT
>DASUNJ010000191.1:0-5129 GCA_036277235.1 Thermoanaerobaculia bacterium
TCGAGCGGCCAAGGCTCGGCATCGAGCGGCCAAGGCTCGGCATCGAGCTGCTACGGCTCGGTGACGAGCTGCGACGGCTTCGTGACGAGCGACCGCCGCTCGGGGAGAAGCGGCGGCGGCTTCCTGCTTAGCGATCATCGCTAAACGGCTAGCGGTCGTGGCTCCGCCCGGAGCCGCGACCGCTTCTCGGGAAGCTAGGCCCGCTCCAGAGCCCGGATCGCCCGCCGGCAGATCCCGCGCAGGATCGCCACCTCGCGGCTGTCCGGGGCGGCGCGGGAGGCGAGCCTCCTCAGATCCCGCAGAACGCCCTCGAAGCTGTCGTCGCGGTCGAAGCCGATCCGCCGGAGGACGTCCGTGGCGTGGTCGAAGAGGCCGTCGATCTCCCCGGAGGTGGCCGGCGGCTCGGGATGGCCCACGGTGGCGGGCGGCGGCAGCTCTCCCCGGGAGACGTAGAGCTCGTAGGACAGGATGAGCACCGCCTGGGCGAGGTTGAGCGTGGGCTGGGCCGGCGAGCAGGGGATGGTGACCACGACGCTCGCGAGCGCCAGGTCGTCGTTGGTGAGCCCGCCCACCTCGGGCCCGAAGACCAGGGCGGTCGGGGTGCCGGGAGGCTCCTGCGCCAACCAGGCGGGCAGCTCGCGGGGAGCGAGAAGCGGCACGTCCCAGCGCCGGTCGCGCGCCGAGGTGGTGCCCACGACCCGGCGGAACGGCGCGAGCGCCTCGTGCAGCGTCGGCTTGCGCTCGCTGGCATCGAGAATGTGCTTCGCCCCGACCGCAAAGGCCGTGGCCACCCTGCCCAGCTCGGGCGCCGGCTCCACCAGGATCAGCCGGTCGAGCCCCATGTTCGCCATCGCCCGGGCCGCGGACCCGACGTTGCCCTCCTCGCGGGGGCGGACCAGGACCACAGCCGGAGCATTCATGGCCGGCAACTGTACCTCTGTTCCTTTCTTCCTTGACAGCTCCGTCTCCGGGCGCTAGTTTGAGGTCAAACTTCCTCGGGAGGGAGCGCGATGAGCTCGAATTCGGACATGCGGGCCTACCTGATCTTCACCGGCAGCGGGCCGATCCTGGTGCTTTCGACCTACCCCGAGCTGGTCGACGACCGGCTGGTCGGCAAGCTGCGCTACAAGGGGATCGACAAGTTCATTGCCTACGAGGTGGACCTGGACGCCGTCCGCTCCCGCTACGAGCACTCCTTCGTCAACGTCGCCAAGGACCTGGAGAAGGAGGAGGACATCCGGGTGCTCGACTTCAACGGCCACCAGATCATGGCCAACTTCGCGCTGGGGTCGCTGGGCGAGCCGATCAAGTTTGAGGGGTAGAGCGAAACGCCTTGAGGTCGTACCCCAGCCGGGCAAACAGGCGGTACATCCGGGGGACCGGCAGGCCCACCACGTTCGAGTAGCTCCCTTCCACCGCCTCTACGAACAGCGACCCGAGCCCCTGGATGGCATAGGCCCCGGCCTTGTCGCGAGGCTCGCCGGTCGAGACATACCAGTCGATCTCGGCTTCGGATAGCGGCGCAAAGCGCACCAGGGTCTCGTCGACCTCGGCGGCTTTCCCGGAACCGTTCAGAGCGATCCCGGTGAGCACGGCGTGCTCGCGGCCGGCCAGCAGCCGGAGCATGCGGCGGGCGTCGCCGTCGTCCCGGGGCTTGCCCAGGATCTCGCCGTCCACTACCACCGTCGTGTCCGCGGCGAGGACCAGCTCCCCCGGCTCTACCCGCGCCGCGGCTTTCTCGATGGCGAGCCGGAGAACGTAATCTCCCGGAGCCTCGCCCGGCAGGGGCGATTCGTCCAGATCGACCGGGCGAACCTTGAAGCGAACGCCGAGACCCTCCAGCAGCTCGCGCCGCCGTGGGGAGCCCGAGGCGAGGACTAAATCAGGGATAGTAGCCACGTACCGTCTTGGCTTCGAGGCCGGGCTTCGCGATCTTCACCTCGACGGCGCGGAACTTGTCGTCGCGGCCCGGGTTCGAGGACTGGTAGGCCAGCAGGTACTGCGAGCGCAGCTCCTTCTCCACGATCTCGAAGACCTTGCTCAGCTCGCCGGTCGCTCCGATGAAGAAAAAGCGCCCGCCGGTCTCCTCGGAGAGCTTCTGGAGCTTGGTGCGGACCTCGAACTCTTTGAGGTCGATGCCGATGGAGTAGATGGCCACGCCGCTGCGCCGGGCGTAGTCCAGGGCCTCGCTGAAGCCGTACTTGCTGCCGTAGTCCTGGCCGTCGGAGAGCAGGATGATGGCGCGCTTCCCCTTGAGGCCGCCGAAGTAGTAGAGGGCGTAGACGATGCTGTCGTGGAGGGCCGTGTCCCCCACCGCCTCCAGGCCGGCGAGGCCGCCCGCCAGCACTTCCTGCTGGTTGGTGAAGCGGACCGCGAGGCTCGGCTCGTCGGCGAAAGTGATGACGGCGGCGCGGTCCTTGGGCGTGATCACGTTCTCGAAGAAGGTCAGGGCGCCGCGCACCGCCGACTTGAGCCTCTCGCCGTTCCCCTCCCCCATGGAGCCCGAGGTGTCCAGGAGCACGCCGGCATAGATCGGCACGTCGCGCACCAGCTCGAAGCGCCGGACCTCCTGCTCGACCCCGTCCTCGTAGACCTTGAAATCCTCCTTGGTCAGCCCCTCGACCGGACGGCCGCGGCCGTCCACCGCGGAGGTGAAGAGCTCCACGAACTGGACGTCGACCTGGTCGGTGAAATCGCCGGGCACGTTGACCAGGACGGTGTCCTCGCTGGAGTTGCCGTCCGCCAGGTAGGCCACGGCGCGGACGTAGGTCAGCTTCTGGTCCTGGGGGATGAGCACCGGCTGCACGTAGGGCGGCTGGTAGAGAGTGGCGAGCAGGGTCTCGTTCAGGTAGATCTCGACCCGGTCGAGCTTCTCCCCCTCGGGCAGGTCCACCTGGGCCTGGGCGCGGAGGCTGGCCTGGTAGGCCTTGCCGGGCTGGGGCTCGACCAGCCGCACGGAGAAGCGGTGCGGCCCGGTGTTGAGCAGGACCTCGTCCTCGGCCACCTTCTTGCCCGCGGAGTCGAGGGCGACGGCGGTGAGCGTGTGCAGGCGCGGCTGCTCGCCGATGTTCAGCTCCACGCTGTAGGGGGGCTTGCCCTTGGTGAGGACGGCCTTGCCGTCGAGCAGGAAGCTGACGCGGGCGATTCCCTCGCCCGTGGCCGTGGCTTCCAGCCGTACCTTGCCGGTGAGCAACCCGGGAGGAGGAGGCAGGATGCGGATCGCCTGCTCGTCCGACATCAAGGAGTCGGCATTGGCTTCGGTCAGGGCGGGCAGAGCAGCTACGGCGGGGGCGGCGGCTTCGACGGACGGGATCTCCAGATCCCGCTGATCGCGGAACCAGCGCTTGCCGCCGACGTCCTCGATCCGCAGGACGAGGCCGTAGCTCCCCGGCCGCAGATAGCGCTGGAAGACCAGGGGGATCGTGGCCTTGCCTTCCGGAGTGACTGTCACCTCGGATTCGGGCACGATGAACCGGTAGCGGAAGTGCTCGAACAGCTCCCCCTTGTGGAGCACCTCGCCGTCCACCACGAAGATGTAGGAGGCGGCGTCCTTGACCTTCTCCGCCGTGACCTCCTCGCGCGGCACGCTCACCAGCGCCTGGACGGTCGTCCGGCTGCCGTAGCGGCCTGGGAAGGCGAGCTCGAGCTGGGCCGGGAACGTCCGGGCGCCGTCGGGCAGGTCGGTCGAGTAGGAGAGGAAGGTGGACAGCCACTCGTCCCCGGGGTCGGGGACGACCCTGTCTTTGACCTGGTCCCAGTCGAGCACGATGCCGATGCGGGCGAGGACCTCGTCCCCCCGCGGGCAGGTCTGCATGATGGTCTGCTCGAGGAGCATCCCCCGCGTTCCGCTGGTCGCGAGCGAGTGGGAGAGCATGGCGGACAGCCCCTCGGATGCGCGCCAGAGCCGGTAGCTCGGCTGCAGGAAGACCAGGGTGAACTCGTCCCGGATGCGCTCGGTCCCCGGGTAGTACCACATCTCCATGGGCGCGAGGAGGTCCGAGCAGGGGCTGCGCAGCACCTCGGCGGGCTCGCCGAGGAAGAGGAGCATCCGCACCCGCTCCCCCTTCAGATCGCCGAAGCGCTCCTTGGCGATGCGGACCCGATCCTCCCATCTGACCCGGAACTCGTTGACCGCCGTCTTCGGGAACGGATCGCGCTGCTGCCAGAAGCGCTGCACGAAGGCATCCCGCTGGTATTCCTGGCGCAGGGCAAGAAAGGCGGCGTGCTCCTTCTCGTCCATGAGGGGCGCGACTTCTTCCAGGAACTGCTTGTGGCGGGGGTCGAGATCCTGAGACAGGGAGGGAAGGGCCAGGAAAAGCAGGGCGAGCAGGTGAAGCTTGTACGGCATGCGGGCGATCCTACACTTCACGGATAGTACCCACGCATTGTCTTGGCTTCCGCCCCCGGCCGGCTCACTTTGAGGTCCACGGCGCGAAACTCGTCGCCGCCGCCTGTGTTCGTGGACTGGTAGGCGATCAGGTACTTGGAGCGCAGCTCCTCCTGGATGGCGGCGTAGATCCCGGTCAGCTCGGAGACGTCCTTGAGGAAGAACGCGCGCCCGCCGGTCTCCTCCGCGAGCTTCTCCAGCTTCCTCTTCTCCAGCTCCTCGCCGAGGCCGATGGGATAGATCGCCACGCCGGCCCGCCGGGCGGAGTCCAGGGCATCGTCGTAGCTGAAGCGGCTTCCCTCGTCCTTGCCGTCGGAGAGCAGCACGATCGCCCGCTGTCCCTTCACGCCGTTGAAGTAGAAGAGGCTGAAGATGATCGTGTCGTAGAGGGCGGTCCCGCGCTCGGCCTTGAGGCCGGCGAGCCCTCCGGCCAGCGCGTCCACGTCCTTGGTGAACTTCACCGCCAGGTGGGGCCGGTCGTTGAACGTGATGAGCGCGGCCCGGTCCTTGGGCCGCACCGATCCCACCAGAAAACCCAGCGCAGCATCGGTGGCCTGGCCCAGGCTGGATTCCATGGAGGCCGAGACGTCGAGCACCACCGCGGCATGGATCGGCAGGTCGGTGACCCGCTCGAAGCGGGCGATCTCCTGCCGGACGCCGTCCTCGGAGACCGTGAAGTCCCGGCCTTCCAATCCCTGGACCGGCCGGCCCCGGCGGTCGAGCACCGACGCATAGAGCTCGA
>DASUNJ010000192.1:0-6495 GCA_036277235.1 Thermoanaerobaculia bacterium
ACGTGTTGGCGTAGTGCATTGCATTCCGGGTAGAGACGCCCCAGTCCGCTGGCACGATCCTGCCGGGTGTACGGGGCCGGGGCGTCTCCCCACTCCCCACGCAGGTGGGGTTCACCCCAGGCCCGCGCCAGATCCACAGGCGACCTGCTGCTCTGGCGTTTGGTGGTGCCTGGGGCCATGAGACGCCCCGACCCTGTGCACCCGGCAGGTTCGTGGTCGAGGACTGGGGCGTCTCTACCCGGACCCGGATGATCCGAACGGTGGACCTAGAAGCTGTCCCGCGTGAACCCGCGGGTGACCATCTGGTAGGTGAGCGCGGCCATGCAGCGGCGGGCGACCTTGCGCACGCTGGAGGGGTGGTAGCCCATCTTCTCGGCCACCTCGGCGGAGTCGTAGCCAAGGCCGTAGCGGAGCTGGAGCAGCTTGCGGCAGCGCGGCGGCAGCTCCTCCAAGAGGTTGTTCAGGTCCCACAGCAGCTCGGCGCGCTCCTGGGGTGCGGCCACGGGCTCGGAGAGGAGCTCGAGGATCGCCGTGTCCACCGAGTTGTAGAGCGTGTTGCGGCGCTTGCGCCAGTAGACGACACAGCGATTGCGCAGAGTCACCAGGAGCCACGCTTCAGGGTCCTGGATCGTCTCCCACTTCTGAATGGTGGAAATGAGGGCCTCCTGGATGAGGTCCTCCGCGTCGTGCGCCGGGATTCGGTAGCGCCCAAGAACCTGCTTCAACCTGGGGCGCAGTCGCCGCAGGAGCTCGTCTATGGACTCCCTACCTACTGGCTGATCGGACACTGCCATCTTGTCTTTTGCTTCCTCATGGGAAGCGAGAGATCCCCGGTTTCCCGCCTGCATCATAACCCGGGAGGAAACGATTGCCAGCCGGAAGGACGGCCTTATTGCCGTCTCCGGGGCCGCTGCGCCTGAGGATGATAAACTCCCGCCCGCATGACTACAACCGTCGAGCTCCGCCCGCAGGTCGCTCTCAGCCTCCGCCGCGCTCCCCTGATCGGCGTGGTCCGTACCGGCTCCTTCGAGGAGGCGGCCCGGCAGGCCCGTCTGTTCGCCGAATCCGGAATCGAGCTGGTCGAGATCACTTTTACCGTCCCCGACGCGACCAAGCTGGTGCGGGAGCTGCTGGCCAAGAGGAGCGCCGGCGGCCATGGGGACAAACCGGCTGGCCCCCCCTGGTTCGGCATGGGGACCGTCAGCACCGCGGCCCGGGCGCGGGAGGCGGTCGCCGCCGGGGCCGAGTTCCTGGTCAGCCCGAACGTCAGCTCCGATGTGGCCAGAATCGCCCGCGGAGCCGGCCTGTTTCTTGTCCTGGGCGCCCTGACCCCCACGGAGGTGGTCGCGGCGCATGAGCTGGGAGCCGACATCGTCAAGGTCTATCCGCTGCCCCCCGTGGGCGGCCCATCGTATCTCTCCGTCCTGCGCCAGCCCCTGGGGGACATCCCCATGCTGGCGGCGGGAGGGTTCGGCGTCGAAGACATCAACGACTATGCCCGCGCCGGGGCCGTGGCCTTCGGCATGGGCGCGCCGTTGCTCGGAGCCGACGACGAGGAGACCCGGGGACGCATCGCCCGCGCATTGGCGATGGCACAGACCTGGGTCGGAAAGGACGAGAGATGAGCACGACGCCCCCCCGCCAGGTGGTCTTCGATCCCACGCCGGAGATCTACGCCACCGATTCGCAGGGCTCTTTCAGCTTCCCGCTGGCCGTGGCCGGCAAGGCCTTCCTGGGGACCAGCTCCTACGACGAGGTGCGCTTCGTCTTCTCGATCTGGCACCCCTCGGGGCAGCGCACGATCGACCTCGACCGCGCCTACGTGGAACTGCGCGCCTCCTTCGATCCGGACGAGGAGCACTGGACCAAGATCGCCGAGATCGAGCCGGTCGTGCCCCCCTATGCCGGAGGCGACAGCTTCGACGGCTGGATCGTCCTGCCCGTCCTGGGCAGCTCGAGCGCCTTTGCGGTGGTGGGAAGCGGCTTCGAGCCGCGGGCCCGGCTGCAGATCCGGGCGAGCGCCTACTTCGTGGCCTAGCGGAACCCCCGCCGCAGCTCCTTCTTGAACACCTGGAAGGCGTCGTCGCCGTGCAGGGCGATGACGACCCTTTCCAGCTTGGTGCCTCCCTGAAGGAAGCGCTGGATCTCGGTCAGGATGATGCGGGCGGCGCGGTCCATGGGGAAACCGAAGTTGCCGGTGGAGATCGCGGGCAGGGCGAGGGACTTCAGGCCGCGGCGGTCGGCGAGGGCCAGGGCGGCGCGCACGGCCGAGGCGAGCTTCTTGTCCTCGTCCCCCTCTCCCATCTGCGGACCCACGGCGTGGATCACCCGCTTGGCCTTGAGATGGCCGGCGCCGGTCATCACCGCCGTACCCACCGGCGTGTGGCCGATGCGGTTGCACTCCTCCTGGATCGACGGTCCGCCCTTCTCGCGGATGGCAGCGGCCACTCCAGCCCCGAGCTGAAGGTTCTCGTTGGCGGGATTGACGATCGCCTCCACGTCCTGGGCGGTGACGTCCCCCTCCAGGATCTCGAGCTGGGTGCTGTCCATCGCCACCGTCAGCCTGTTCTCGGTCATCGGCTCCACGGAACCTCCTCCAGGGGGAGATGATATCAAGTAGACTCCGGCCCGCAATGTGGACGGAATTGAAGGCCCAACTGGCCGGAGAGATCGCCCGGGCGATCCGGGACACTTTCGGCGTCGATCATCAGCCGATGTTGGAGGTTCCGCCCCGGCGCGAGCTCGGCGATCTGGCCTCCCCGGCCGCCATGCAGCTTGCCCGCACGCTGAAACGCAACCCCCGTGCCATCGCCGAGGAGCTGGCCGCGGCCATCCGCCGGCCATCCGTCGTCCGCGACATCCAGATCCAGGGAGCGGGCTACCTCAACTTCTACCTCGACCGCCCGGCCCTGGCCGCCCTACTGCTGGAAGCTCCGCTCCTCCAGGAAGGACCGAGGGCCGGCAAGATCATCATCGAGCACACCAACATCAACCCGAACAAGGCGGCCCACATCGGCCACCTGCGCAACGCGGTGCTCGGCGACGTCCTGGGCCGTGCCATGAAGAGCCTGGGCTATCCGGTCGAGATCCAGAACTACATCGACGACACCGGCGTGCAGCTCGCCGACGTGGTGGTCGGGTTCGCCGACCTCCGCGGCATGTCGCTGGAGGAGGTCGCGGCGGTCCCCGATCCCTTCGACTTCCATTGCTGGGACCTCTACAGCGAGGTCGGCCGCTGGTTCGAGGCGGACCCGGAGCGCCAGAAGCTGCGCCGGGAAACCCTGCACGAGCTCGAGATCGGCCAGGGCGAGCGCGCCGAGCTGGGGCGTTTCGTGGCGCGGCGGATCGTCGGCCGGCACCTTGCGACGATGCGCCGGCTCGACATCGGCTACGACCTGCTCACCCGCGAGAGCGACATCCTGGGGCTCAACTTCTTCGCCAAGGCGTTCGAGCAGCTCAAGGAGAGCGGCGCGGTCCACCTGGAGAAGGAGGGAAAGAACAAGGGCTGCTGGGTCATGCCCCTCTCCCAGGCGGAAGAGTTCGCCGGCCTGGAGGACCCGGACAAGGTCATCGTCCGCTCCGACGGCACGGTCACCTACGTGGGCAAGGACATCGCCTACCAGCTCTGGAAGTTCGGCCTCCTCGGGCTCGACTTCGGCTACCGCTTCTGGCAGCAGGAGGGGATCTGGGAAACGGTCGGCAAGGGCGTCGAGGGGCATCCGCTCTTCGGCCGCGCCCGGCGGGTGATCAACGTCATCGACGCCCGCCAGAGCTATCTCCAGAAGATCGTCCGGGCGGGGCTCCAGGCCCTGGGCCATCCCTCGGAAGCGGACCGCTCCATCCACTTCGCCTATGAGATGGTCTCGCTCTCCCCGGCCACCGCCCGCCAGCTCGGCTACGTCGGCGAGGGGGAGGAGGACAAGACGCTGGAGATGTCCGGCCGCAAGGGGATCGGCGTCAAGGCCGACGACCTCATGGACCAGCTCTTCGCCAAGAGCCGGGAGGAGATCTCGAAGCGCAACCGGGACCTTTCGGAGCCCGAGCTGGACGCCCTGGCGCTGCAGATCGCCACGGCGGCGCTCCGTTTCTTCATGGTCAAGGCGACCACGAACCGGATCATCGCCTTCGACTTCGACGAGGCGCTGAGCTTCGAGGGGGAGACCGGCCCCTACCTTCAATATTCGCTGGTGCGGGCCAAGAACATCCGCCGGCGCCTGCGCGAGGAGGGGCTGCCGGACGACGTGAGCGCCGAGGACGTGTCGCGGTTGCCCGCCGAGGTCTTCGAGGAGGACCTCTGGGACCTCTTCCTGGCGGTGGCCGAGACCGGCGAGCTGGTGGAAAAGGGGGCCGAGAGCCTGGAGCTCTCGCTGATCGCCCGCCACGCGCTCGGACTGGCCCAGCGTTTCAACGCGCTCTATCACAAGCACCCGATCCTCCAGGAGAAGGACGAGTCGGTGCGCGCCGCCCGCCTGGCCACGGTGCAGGTCTTCCGCCGCGGCCTGGAGACGCTGGGCGAGCTCCTGGGGATCCCCATCCCGGAGAAAATGTGACATGGAACCAACTTCTGGGCCGCCGAAGAAGAGTGGGACCTCCCCCTGGGTCTACATCGGCTGCGGCTGCGCCGGTCTGGTGATCCTGGGCATGGCGGCCTTCTCGGCCTTCACGTACTTCGCCTACCGCAAGGGCAAGGAGATCGAGAAGACCTGGTCCGATCCGAAGGCGCGCGAGGAAAAGGCGCGCGAGGTGCTCGCCTACGACAAGCTGCCCGAGGGCTACTACCCGCTGGGGGCGATGTCCATCCCGTTCGTCATGGACATGGCGATGATCGGCGACGATCCGCCGCCCGCCGGAGCCAAGCCCGACGACCAAGAGGGCTTCAAGGACCGGGGCTTCATGTACTTCAAGGTACGGCGGATGGGGAAGGGGGACCGCGAGGTCCGCGACTTCATGGCGGGCAAGGGCAAGAAGCCCGACTGGATGCAGTCGGGCTCCGACTTCGACGAGCAGGAGATCCTCCGCCGGGGCGAGCTGAACGCCAACGGCCAGAAGATCCTCTTCAGCGCCACGCGCGGAGCGTTCAAACACGAAGGGCAGAGCAAGGAAGGGATCACCACCATGATGCTGATCGACTGCCCGCAGGCAACGGACCGGCGCATCCGCTTCGGCCTCTGGTTCGGTCCCGACCCCGCGCCGGGAGAGCCCGCCGACAAGCTGAACCTGGCCGGCACCAACGCGGACCCGGCGGCCATCCAGGCGTTCGCGTCGCACTTCCGCTTCTGCCAGTAAACCGGGCCGCTCCTCCGTGGTAGGATCTTTCTGTCCTTTCACGAAAGAGGTCGCACATGGATATCTTCTCCTCCCTGTCCCTGATCGGCTTGGCGTTTGGCCTGTTCCTGATCTTCGTCGTCGGCTACATGCTGATCCGCATGCTCTACAAGAAGGCCGGCCCTGACGAGGCGCTGATCGTCTACGGCCGCAAGAGGCTGATGTCGAAAGAGGGGCTCCGCATCATCAGCGGCGCCGGCACGATCGTCCTGCCCGCCTGGGAGAACTACAAGATCCTGTCGCTGCGCATGATGACCCTCGACATCGACCTGCAGCACGTCTACACCTCCCAGGGCATCCCGATCAACGTCAAGGCGGTCGCGCAGGTCAAGATCCATGGCGACGCGGACCACATCAAGAGCGCGGCCCAGGGCTTCCTCGGCGTGCCGGTCGAAGAGGTCCGGGCGACCATCAAGGAGACCGTCGCGGGCCACCTGCGCGGCATCATCGGCACCCTGACCCTCGAAGAGCTCTACAAGGATCAGAAGCGCTTCCAGGAGCGCGTCCGGGAGGAGGCCCACCTCGACCTCGAGGGCATGGGCTTCGAGTTCAAGTCCTTCGTGTTCCAGGAGATCCAGGACTCCGAGGGCTACCTCAACTCGCTCGGCCAGCCCAAGATCCAGGAAGCGCTCAAGAACGCCCGCATCGCCACCGCCCTCTCCGACCGCGAGGCCAAGGTCGAGGAGGAGTCCGCCCGCCAGCAGAAGGAGCAGAAGCGCTTCCAGGTGGACACCGAGATCGCCGAGGCCGAGAAGAGCCTCTCCCTCAAGAAGGCTTCCATCCAGAAAGAGGTCGACGTCGCCCGCGCCCAGGCCACGAAAGCCGGCGAGATGGAGATGAAGGTCCAGGACATCACCATCGCGGACAAGGAGGTCGAGCGCCGCAAGCTGGAGCTCAACGCCACCATCCGCGAACAGGCCGACGCCAAGAAGTACGAGGCCGAGCGGCTGGCCGACGCCGAGCAGTACCGCGTCGAGCGCCAAGCCGCGGCCGAGCGCAAGCGCCGCGAGGAGGCCGCCCAGGCGGTCAAGGCCGAGGGTCTCGCCAAGGCCGAGGCCGAGTCGGTGATGCGCCGGCAGATCGGTCTCGCGGAAGCCGAGGCCGTCCGCGCCAAGGGCGAGGCCGAGGCCGCGGCCCGGCGCCTGCTGGCCGAGGCGCTGAAGCTCTACA
>DASUNJ010000193.1:0-6048 GCA_036277235.1 Thermoanaerobaculia bacterium
TGGACTACTGGCGCACCGAAAGCCTCATCGGCAGCCGTCCCGAGATCGAAGATAGCCAGGAACATGCCCGGAAGCTGAGGACGCGGGCCGAGCGAAGGCACTAGCTCGCATGCTCCTCCTGGACTCTGATGTCCTCATCGATGTTCAGCGCGGCTACGCTCCAGCGGTGACCTGGTTTTCGGGACTGAGCGAGTTGCCTTCCGTTCCTGGCTTCGTGGTCATGGAGTTGATCCAGGACGCCTCGAATTCACAACAGGTGCGGCAAGCGCTGAAGCTGGTTGCGCCCCTCCCGACCGTCTGGCCGTCCGAGGCGGACTGCGCCCGTGCCCTTGCGGACTTCACCGCTTATCACCTCTCGCATCGTCTCGGACTCCTGGATTCTCTGATCGCCGCCTGTGCGATCGGCCGGTCCGCGACGCTTTGCACCTTCAATGCGAAGCACTACCGCCAGGTAAGTGGGCTTGTGATGAGCCAGCCGTATAGCCGCTGACAGCCGGAGCCGGCGGCCCCCAGATCTCGCCGAGGGCGCGCTGGAAGTTGCCTCCCAGGACCAGCTCGATCTGGCGGTTCGTGTAGCCTCTCTTGATCAGGCCCTCGGTCAGCTCGAAGACGCGAAGCGGGTGCTTCAGGCCGAGCACGTTGTAGCGCGGACGGACCCGGTTCGTGCGCGGATCGATGGCATCGACATCCGCGTCGCTCCCGAGCCCCACGTGCTCGATGCCAGCGACGCGGATCACGTGCTCGAAATGGTCGAGGACGTGGCCGATCCGTGCCGGCTGGCCGCTCTTCACGAAAGCGGGGATGACCGTGATCCCCATTACGCCGCCGCGCTCCGCCATGGCCTTGATCACCCGGTCCGACTTGCAGCGCGGATGGGCCACCAGGGCCCGGCAGTTCGAATGCGTGACCAGGACCGGTTGCCGCGACAGGCGGATGGCGTCCAGGCTCGTGCGCTCGGCCGAGTGCGAGATGTCCACCACCATGCCCACGCGGTTCATGGCGGCCACGATCTCCGCGCCGTAGGAGGTCAGGCCGTCGTCCTGGGACTCCTTGCAGCCGCAGCCCAGACGGTTGCGCGTGTTGTAGGTGAGCTGCGACACCCGCTGTCCGACCTCATGGAAGGTCTCGACGTCCGCGGCCGTGCGGAAATGGTCGGCGTTCTGGAAGCCGATCAGGACGCCGATCTTCCCTTCCGTTCCGGCGCGCGCGAAGTCCGCGGCGGCATCCACGCGGAGAAGGTACTGGGGATTGGCGCCGAGGAAGCGGTTCCAGCCCGTGGTCCAGCGCAGCGCCGCCTCGTAGGCGTTCGGCTCGTTGGGCTCCACGGCCGGATGGAAGACCCGGACGCCGGTGCTCAGCAGCTTGAGGTAATCGGCCTGGCTGAAGGTCGCGGGCGCGCGCTGCCAGCCGTACAGCTTCGGCCAGTCCAGCGTCAGGAGCCCGAGCATGTCGATCACCATCGACCGGCCGACGAGGTCGATGGCCCGGGCGGAAACGCCGGTCTTGCCGTCGGCGAAGAGATTGAACCGGCCCCGGTTGACCATCGGGGCGGCCAGGACTCCCGTGCCGGCGAGTAGACCCGCTCTGAGAAACTCCCTTCGATTCACTTCTTTGCTTCTCTGTCCTGTTAAGGTGAGGAAACTATACACGCTGTTTTCCGGCTGCGCCAGTACCCTCGATCAAATCGCTTACAATCAGATCTACGTCGCCCCAATTGGTAGACCGCCACACCCCGGGAGGCCCGTGACTTGGACGCCCTGCGCCAGGATCTCCGCTTCGCTCTCCGGCTGCTCTTGAAGAGCCGGGGGTTCACGGCCATTGCCGTGCTCTCCATGGCGCTCGGGATCGGGGTCAACGTGACCGTCTTCGGCATCCTCCATGGCATCCTCCTCCGGCCGTTTCCCTACGCAGAGCCAGAGCGGGTGGTCGCCCTCTCGACGGAGCATTCGCTGGTAAAGGGCCACTATGGCTCCTGGTCGTACCTGGATTACGTGGACCTGCAGAACGAAAACACCGTCTTCCAGGGAGTGGCCGCCCACCGCGGCGGAGGGAGCATGACCCTGGCGGGTCCCGAGGGACCGGAGCAGATCGAGATCGACGCCGTCTCGGCAGACCTGTTTCCACTCCTCGGGGTCGCTCCGGTCCTCGGGCGCGGCTTCACGCCCATGGAGGACCGGCCGAACGGACCGCCGGTGGTCCTCCTCAGCCACGGCCTCTGGCAGCGCCGATTCCGGGGCGATCCCGGCATCCTCGGCAGCGAGGTGATCGCCGGCGGCAAGCCGCACCGGGTGGTCGGCATCATGCCTCCGGGCTTCGAGTACCCGGACGTCCGCGAGGCCTGGGTGCCGCTAGGGAGCCGGTTTGCCCAGGGCCCGCGGTCCGATCGCAACCTTCAGGTCAAGGCACGCCTGGGACCGGGGGTCTCCCTGAAGGAGGCGCAGGCCGAGATGAGCACCCTCCTGCGCCGGCTGGAGGAGATGCACCCGGAGACCAACGCCGGCTGGAGCGCGTCGATCGAGCCGCTGCGGCAGAGGCTCGCCCCGGCCGAGTTGCGAGCTCCTTTCTACATCCTGGCCGGAGCGGCCGGCTGCGTCCTGCTCCTCGCCTGCGTCAACGTCAGCAGCCTGCTGCTCGCCCAGGCCGGAGGGCGGAGGAAGGAGCTGGCGATCCGGGCGGCGCTCGGATGCAGCCGCGGCCGGATCATCCGCCAGCTCCTCACCGAGAACGTGTTCCTGGCCCTGGCCGGCGGCGCGCTCGGCGTACTGCTCTCGCCCCTGGGGCTCGGCGCCGCCAGCCGGGCGCTGGCCCCCGTACCCTTTTGGATGCGCTTCACCCTGGACGGTCCGGTGCTGCTCTTCGCTCTCGCGGTATCGGTGGCCTGCGGCCTGATCTTCGGGCTCGTCCCGGCCCGGCAGGCGGCGGGGATCGAGCTCCGCTCCATCTTCAAGGACGGCGGCGGAGCCCAGCGCAGGAGAAGGTACAGCCTCCGGGCGATGCTCGTCGTCGGAGAGGTCGCGCTCGCGCTGGTCCTCCTGGTCGGCACGTCGCTCTTCCTGCGGAGCTTCCTGCAACTGCGCAACGGCGAGCCCCGGCTGGTCTCGCGCGACCTCCTCACCCTCTGGACGACGCTCCAGGGCGACGCCTACGACGACGCGAGGAGCCGGGCGAGCAAGGCCGAGGACATCGCGCGGCGGCTGGAGGCGGTCCCGGGGATCGACGCCGTGGGGGTCGGAGCAGTGCCGTTCTACGAGACCGGGACCCGCGGCCGGATCGCGCTGGCAGGAAAGACGTTCGTCGCCGGCAAGGAGCCCGCCCCGCTGACCTTCGGAGTGACCTCGGGCTGGTTCCATGTCCTTCGGCTGCCCCTCCTGGACGGCAGGGCCTTCACGGACCGGGAGTCCGGGAGCGGGGCCGCGGTCGCCGTCGTCAACCAGGCCTTCGCGCGCCGCTTCTTCGCGGGCGAGCCCGCCGTCGGAAAGCGCCTGCGCCTGCTTGACCAGGAGAGAGGAGCGGGCTGGATGACGATCGTCGGCGTCTCCGGCGACCTGACGACGAACCCCCTGGAGCCGGTCGAGCCGCAGATCTACGTCCCGCCGCTTTACCAGCAGATCCGCGCCATTGGAATCGTGATCCGCACCCAGAAAGCCCGCGAGGGCATCGAGGACAAAGTGAGGAAGGAGCTGCGCGCTTCCGACCCGGGCCTGCCGCTCTACGACGTCTACACGATGGAGGATGTCATGGACCAGTACTTCGCCGTCGAGCGGGCAGTCAGCGAGGGGTTTGCGATCTTCGGCGCGATCGCGCTCTTCCTGGCGGCGATCGGGATCCATGGCGTGCTCTCCTGGTCGGTGAGCCAGCGGGTACACGAGATGGGTGTACGGATCGCACTCGGAGCGAAGCGCCGCCACATGGTGGCCCTCGTGCTGCAACGCGGCATGGCGCTGGCCCTGGCCGGAATCGGTTTCGGTCTGGCCGGAGCGCTCGCCGCGACCCGCCTGGTGGCCGGGCAGCTCTACGGTGTAAGCGCGACCGATCCGGCGAGCTTCATGGCCATTCCGCTCCTCCTCCTGGCCGTGGCGCTCGCCGCCTGCTGGGCGCCGGCCCGGAGGGCGATGGACGCGGACCCGGTCGAGGCGATCCGCAGCAAGTAACCTGGCCTCTCCTTTGCACAGTAAAGAAGCGGACGCCCGTACGGGTCTCATCTTCTACTCTTCAAAGGAGAACCTCATGGATGATCACAAGGACAAAGTACATCCGGTCGGCAGTGGTACGGGTGCTGCGGCTGGCGCCGCCACCGGTGCAGTCGTCGGTACGGCGGTAGGCGGGCCGGTCGTCGGCACGCTGGTCGGAGCCGCGGTCGGAGCGGTTGCCGGAGGCTTGGTTGGCCACGGCGTCGCCGAGGCCATCAATCCCACCGAGGAGGACGCCTACTGGCGTGACAACTACAGCAAGCGGCCTTACGCCGATGGCAGCGGCCGTGAGTACGAGCACTACCAGCCCGCCTACCAGTACGGCTGGGAGTCGAAGGGGCGCTACGCAGACAAGACCTGGGACCAGGCCGAGAACGACCTCGAGCGTGGCTGGGATACCGCCAAGGGTGCGTCCAAGCAGACGTGGAACGAGGCCAAGCACGCGACCCGCGATGCCTGGCACCGTGTCGAGAGCGCACTTCCGGGCGACGCGGACCGCGACGGCCGCTAAGCTCCTATCAAAACCATGTAGGGGCGGGGCTTGCCCCCGCCCGGGAGGGGGTAAACCCCTCCCCTACATTCAGACCCGGATGAGCGAGCCTCATCCGGGTCTCGCTGCATATAGAGGTTCTGCTACGCTGGCCCCCGAAGGAGGACTTCCGTTGTACGCAACACGCATCTCTGCCCTGTGCCTCGCTCTCTTCAGCTTCGTAACCCTGGCCGGATCGGACGTCTTCATCCCGGTGGGCGACATTCCCGACATCGCGCTCCAGCCCCAGCCCGGCGCGAGCGGCCTCTCCTTTCCCACGTCGGTCATTCATGCTGGAGACAATCGGCTGTTCCTCACGCTCCGCGACGGCCGCATCGTCATCTACTCGGGCGGCGCGGTGCTCCCGGCTCCGTTCCTCGACATCCGCAGCCTGGTGGATACCGCGGGCGAGGGCGGTCTGCTCTCCGCGGCCTTCCACCCCCGCTTCGCCCAGAACGGCTTCCTCTTCGTCAACTACACCGACAGGGCCAGCTTCGACACGATCGTCGCCCGCTACCAGGTCTCGGCCGGCAATCCCAACCAGGCCGACCCGGCGAGCGCCCGCGTGCTGCTGCGCATCGACCAGCCGTTCACCAACCACAACGGCGGGCAGATCCAGTTCGGGCCGGATGGCAATCTTTACATCGGCATGGGAGACGGCGGCGCGGCCAACGATCCTGACTGCCGGGCGCAGCGCGGCGACACCCTGCTCGGCAAGATGCTGCGCATCGACGTCGATCAGAACGTGAATTCCTCGCCGTTCTACGGCATCCCGGCGGACAACCCGTTCCGCGGAGGCGGCGGCATTCCGGACGAGGTCTGGGCCTCGGGCCTCCGCAATCCCTGGCGCTTCTCCTTCGACCGCTCCACCGGCGACCTCTACATCGGCGACGTCGGACAAGGCACGCGCGAGGAGATCTCCCGCCAACCCGCGAACAGCAACGGCGGCGAGAATTACGGCTGGAAGGTCATGGAGGGGACGCTCTGCTTCAGCACCGCGTCCTGCCCGGGCACGACGCCCCCCTGCAACTCGTCGGCGCTGACCCTGCCCATCCTGGAGTACCAGAACGCAGGCGCCAACTGCTCGGTCATCGGCGGCTACGTCTACCGCGGCACCGGCGTGCCGCAGCTCGCCGGGCATTACGTGTTCGGCGACCTCTGCTCCGGCCAGATCTGGGCCGCGAAGACGAACGGCGCCGGCACCTGGCAGGTCTGGCGGGCCGCCGAGGTGGGACAGAACCTGATCGCATTCGGCGAGGACCGCCTGGGCGAGCTCTACGTGGCCACCAGCTCGACCCTCTACAAGTTCGCCTCCACGGCCGGCCCCGA
>DASUNJ010000194.1:0-5079 GCA_036277235.1 Thermoanaerobaculia bacterium
CAGTCCAAGACCTCGACGTTCTCCAAGAATGCCCGGACGACACGGCGCAGGTGGTCGCGGCGCTCGCTCCGCAAGATCCCGTATTCCAGCTCGAAGAGGGTGACGGCGGAGACCTTCAGCTCGCGCAAGGCGAAGGTCTTCACCCGCTCGATCATCGCGGGCTCAGTGCGCTTCATGAGGTAGCTACAGATATTGGTATCGAGGACGTACATCAGAAGGCTGGCCGGTCCTGGGGAGGCGGATCGTCACCCGGCTCGAACTCCGGCGGCAACACGAGCGAGGGGTCGGCAAAGAACCGGTCCCAACCACCGGCAGCCAGCGGCCGGAGGATCAAGGCATCCCCCTGCCGTTCAATCGTCACGGTCTCCGCATCCAGGCTCAGCTCTACCGGGATACGGACTGCCTGGTTTCGGCCGTTGCGAAAGATTCTTGCGATCATCGGCGCCATATCGGCCCCCCTTTGGCCTATGTCGGCAGCATAGGTCAAAGGTCGAAAACCGTCAAGCGACCTCCGTGTGACGAGCCGGGGTGAGGGGCCGGCCGGCAGGCAACGGACAGGCGTTCTACCAAGCCGGGCCTTCGGCCCAATGGCGTCGACCTAGAAGTGGCCGTTTTCCCCGGACCTCTGTAGATATAGAAACGGCCGGACCGGAGACCCGCCCCGATCCGGCCGCGAGAGTGGGCTGCCGGTTACGGCCGGCCCTTCGGATGCGGAGGCTGCTCGCCCTTCATTCTCCGGACCGCGTCGCGCTTGTGCTCCTCGGGAACGAGCGCGAAGCCGGAAGCGCCCTTGACCAGGCAGAAGAGGAAGTGCCTGCCGAGGGTGTTGAAGGAGTGCGGGCGTAGCGCGGCGAAACCCTCGGCGCAGATGAAGGCGCCGTTGCTGATGTCCGCCGGCACGAAGAACGAGAGCGGTACGACCGTCGAGGCTCCCGAAGCCAGGCTGATCCCCTTCGGGTTGCCCGTCTGGAAAGCGGTGGACTGCGCGGGGGTGCCGAGCGGGCTGCCGGACACGATACTCCAGGTTTCGCCGACGAACCGGCTCGCGGAGCCGTTGACGACGCGCATCTTGAACTGGCACTTTCCGCCGGCCGCCGGGATGGCGCCGCAGGACTGGTCGAGGTAGATCCGCACCGGAAGGGACTTCACGCCGAAGTCGCCGAAGTCGAAGTGCTCACGGTTCGCGACCTGGAACGGCTCGCTCGTCGTCGCCTGGTACTGGTCGGCGAAGGCGAGAAGCTTGTAGGTTCCCGGGAACAGCGGGTTGAAGGTATCTCCTTCGAACAGGAAAGTCCCGTCCGCCCCTGGGCTCGCGAATCGGACGGCAAAGCAGAACGGCTCCGGATCGCAGTAGAGGAGTTGCAGCGAGGCGAACGGCTCGGGGAAGCCCGGCAGCGGCTCTCCTGTCACGGCGTCGACCAGCCTGCCCCGGATCGATCCCACTCGGGGGAACGGAACAAGGCCGATGTCGCCGAGGTCCAGCTCCTGCCCGCTGGAGACGGAGAAGGGACCCACCTGCCCCACCTCGTAGTTGAACCGATCGATCCGGATCTGGTAGTCGCCCGCGGTGAGGGGAGAGCTCAGGTTGAAACCGCCGTTCTCGAACAGGAACCCTCCCTGAAAGTCGGTGAAGGCCTGGCCCACGAACTCCCCGCAGAAACCCCCGTTGCAGCGGATCAGCGTCATGAAGGCGTCCGACAGCGGAGCGCCGGTCTCGCTATCGACGACGCGGCCGGAGATCGAACGGGCGGGTTCCGCCGCCTGCTCCACCACCAGCCGATAGGAACCTGAGGAGAAGCCGGAACCCGTGAATGAAAAGTCGGCAAAGCTGCTGGCGGCCAGCACCGCGGTCCCGCTCGCCACAGAGAGCTCGAAAAAGGAATCCAAGCCGATGCCGGAATCGTCGTCCACCGTGAGGAGCGTGACGCAATCCTCGGAAAAAGCTCCGAGGAGCGGATCGCCGAGAGTCCCCTGTCCGGAAGACTGCCCCTGGAGGCTGACCCGCAGCACGCTGCCGGGAGGCGCGGAGATCCGGTAGAAGTCGACGTCCGGTGTATCGATGCTGCCTGTGATCGTGAGCGGAGCGGAGGAGGCCGTGAAGGCCTGGGCCGCGGAGCAGGGGTGGTTCGGCTCCACTTCCACCTCCTGCGCCCGGGCCAGGGGTGCGAAGGCGAGACAGAGCGCCAGGACCAGTAGGAAAACCCATCGGAAGCGATCGTTTTTCATACACCTTTTCCTTATCGAATCGGTTTCAGTGATTCGCCGGAGGGCCACACGGCCTCCTCGTTACAGCAGTGTGGCAAGTGAAATGGAAACGTTTCGCGGGCCTGGGTTTATCCCGAATGTTGCATTTCGTTCTGACTGCTACGCCTTCGCCCCCTCCTCACTCCTTCGGCCAGGTCAGCTTCCAGAGATCGTTGAGAAAAACGGTCTCGTTTCTTACCCGGGTGGCCCCGCTGTGGATGTAGAGCTCGAAAGCCTTGCGGGTTTCCCGCACGAAGGAGGTTCCGCCGACGCGTCCGCGGGGAATCCGGGAGGTCGAAGGCAAGACCACCTCGGTCCAGCGGTTCTCAGCCACGGAGTAGTACCAGAGATCGTTGGATACCCGGTCGAAACCCTGACCTCCGAAGAGCACCAGCCAGCCGTGGGCCGTGTCGAAAAAGAGCGTGGGATTGTCCCGCTTCGAAGGGATGGGGCCTTGGGGCTGGAGCCGCGTCCAGGTGAAGGTGTCAAGGCTGAGCGACCAGAGGTCGTTCTCGAAGGTGTCAGGCCCGAAGGCGCCGCCGTCGTCACCCAGGCGGTAGCCGCCAAAAATCAGGATCGAATTTTTGGCGGGATCGTACACGCCCGCCGTCCAGGCGCGTGGAGCAGGCTTGGCGCCGAAGGTTTCGATCAGCCGCCAACCCGTCTCGCGGTCGTAGATGGCCACGTCATTGCGCAGCCCGTCGGGCGTCGTGATGAGGGTGTTGCCTATGCCGCCGAAGAGGTAATAGGTCTTCTGCCGGGGATCGTTCGCATTCGGCACTTCCACGATTGAGCCCGCGGAGCGGCGGATGGCGAAGCGATCTCCCACGCTCTCGGACGGCACCCGCGCCCAGCGCCCGCTCCTCTCGCGATAGGTCGACATGTCGGAGAACGTCCGGTCCACGCCGTCGAACACGCCCCGGCCGCCCAGGACGCTCACACAGCCAGGGCAGGGACCGGGAATGAGCTGGGGATTGGCCCGCCGGGAGGGAGTCTGCGGCGACGTCAGCCGCGTCCAGGTGGCCGTGTCGAGATCGAGGGCATAGAAATACTTGACGGTGAATTCGGCGGGAAACGCCCCGCGCTGGCCGCCGAAGCGGTAGAGGGTGTCCGGCTGGGTGCCCGCGGGGTCCACGCGGGCGAACGCCACGCCGGCCTCCCAGACGGGCGGTGGCACGTCTCCATGCTGCTGCACCTTTTGCCAGCGCGGCGGCGCCGCGGCTCCGAGCGCGGCGGCCGAGAACAGCGCACCGAGTGCCAGGAAGGTCTTGAGGAATCGCGGTCGCATTGGAAATCTCCTTTCGAACGGACCACCCTCCGGAAGGGCACCCACAAGGGATGCCCCTACAGAGGGATGATCCATCTTTTCCGAGGTGACAGGGCCCTAGTTCACCAGGTGGATGTCCCCCCGGAAGCGCGGCAGCACTTCGTACTGGCTGAGGAACTGAGCGCTGAAGCCGGTCACCCGGATGGTGTTTCCCACGGTCACCCATGGGATGTCGAACGGGTTCACGCCGGTGGTGGCCGGGATGAAGATCTGGGTCTCGCCCGTGCCGTCGTCGATGAACACGCTGAAGCCGAAGGGCAGGTCATTGGTCGGCCCGCGGGTGATGACGCCTTCCACCTCGACGAGCAGGCCCTCGGTGGCCTCGCTGACGTCGCCCGTGGCCACCGTAGCCGGGGCGATGTTGCTGGCGCCGGGGATCTTGACCACGTCCGCCTCGCTCGCTGGCCGCAGCACGAGGAGCCCGAAGCCGTCGTCGTCGAGAGTCCCGGTCACGCGCACATGGTGATGGAAGTTGAGGCCGGAGTCGAACGCGGTGCTGACGTAGATGCCCGCCGTCTCATCCTGGATGGCGAAGCCCTGGTCGAACGTGGACGAAGTGTAGCTCCCGGACGGCACGGTCACCGAGCCCTCGACGGTCACCACCGTCCCCAGGGGCAGGTTGCGGGCGTCGGCGATCGAGATCGTCTGGGCGACGGCTGCGATCTGTCCGGCAAGGAACAGGGCGGCGAAGAGTGAGATGCGATGTTTCATGGGTTTACTCCATCAGTCATGAAGGTTTTACGCATACAACCCGAATCCCCAGGGTAGCCGCCGCCGTGCGCCGTGTCCATCATCTCTAGGGTTGATTTTTGCGCTGTCTCCATCGTCTCTAGAGAGGATGCGCGCGGGGCTCCGAGCCGCTACTCTCTTCTGAAAGGAGGAAACCTCGTCATGAAAGCCAAGCTCGTTCACGCCCTGTTCTTCGCCGTCCTGTTCGTGGCCTCGTCCGCCTCGCTGCTCGCAGACGGCGGTCCGCGGAGCTGCACCGGAACCTACCTGATCGATGAAGACGGCGGCGCGACCGCCCTCTGGACGATCGAGGCCGACGGAGCCTTCTTCGCCACGAGCTCCCTCCAGGGGCTCATCAGATTTTCCGACCAGCAGGGGAACTGGGAGAGGGACGGCCACGACGGCGTCAAGGCGGTGGTGCTCGCCCTCGTGTTCAGAGACGACGGTACGCTTCAGGACGTCAGCCGTGTCGACATTTCCCTGCACGCGGTGGGTCAGGGGTGCGACAACGTCGCCGGCACGCTCGTGGTGCGCGCGTTCGAGGAGGGGGAGGATCCGCTCGACCCCTCGACCGACGACGAAGAGCCCATCGCCACCGACACCGTCTCCGGACGCCGTGTGAAGTGACGTAGAAAGGGAAGTCCTCCCCGGACGGGGAGCGGTCTCCCCCCAGTGGGGAGGAGCCCGGTACAGACGGGGATGTCACTCTCCCCCGCTGGGGGGAACGCCTCCCCCGGGCGTACGAGTGGTTCCCCCGGCTGTACGAGCGACTCCCCCAC
>DASUNJ010000195.1:0-2355 GCA_036277235.1 Thermoanaerobaculia bacterium
CGGCGCGCGCCGCTCGACGACCACGCCGTCCGCGGCGGTCAGGTCCTTGTTATGGCCGACGCGGTCCTGGGATCGGCCGCTCTCGTCGAAACGGAAGTAGCCGATGTGGAGCACTCCCTGGTCGCGGTCCCGGGCGTCGAGGCGCAGATTGCCGGCCACGTGCTGGCCGCTGGCGGCGAAGTTGAAGTAGTAATAGTTCTCCGTCGGATAGACCCGCACCGTCTCCGGGAGCTGGGAGAAGACCAGCTCGAAGACGGCCTTGGGATCGTAGATGTTGAGATCGGCGTTGACGCCGTCGATCATCTCCTGGTTGAAGTGGACCTTGATGGGCGGCGCGGCCCCGGTGGAAGCGGGCACCAGGGCCGCCAGCAGAGCGATCGCGAGAACGGTCCCGGCACGCAGCGTTCGATGGCTCATCGATCCTCCTTGGAGAGTCGGGCCGGCGGGAGCCCGGGAATTCGGGGCTCCCGCCGGCGGGTCCGGTTGAGCGGCGGCTCCTACGGCGCGTCGCCGGCTTCCACGTCCACCTCCTCGTCCTTCTGGGGCAGGAAGGTGAAGCCCACGTAGTGGGGGGGCCAGGAGGCTGCCTTCTGGTGGTAGGGAGGGAAGGTCACCGTGGGGAAGTGCGGCGGCCAGGTGACGTTCGTCTGGTGATAGGGCGGGAACGAAACACCCTCGTAATGGGGAGGGAAGGTCAGGTTCGGCACGTGATACGGCGGGAAGGTCCCGTTCTCCAGGTGCGGCGGCCAGGTGAAGTTCGGCACATGGCCCGGCGGATACGTCACGTTCGTGGTGTGGGGCGGGAAGGTGACGTTCACCACGTGGTACGGCGGGAAGGTCACGTTCCCCTGGTGCGGCGGGAAGGTGACGTTGGGCACATGGTACGGCGGATACGTGACGTTCGGCACGTGGGGCGGCCAGGTGACGTCGACCATGTGCGGGACCGGGCCGGCGGCCACGGCGGCGAAGATCGACACCTCGCCGGGACCCTTGACCGACGTGCCGAGGTCGAGCTGGAAGGCGCCGTCGGCGCCGATCTCCTCGGTGCGCACGATGCGCTGGAAGGGCATCCGGGCGCCGTCGATGCTCGCCACCTCGGGACGATGGTTGTAGAGCGCGACCTGGAACTGCTCGCGCAACCCTTCCAACCCCTCGATGCGCAGCCGGACGGTCATCTTCCCGCCCGGTGCCGCGGCTCCCTTCGGGGCGGACAGGGCGATCTCGAAGCTGTTGAGCGAGGCCCGCTGCCGAGCCGTGCCCTCGGCCACCACCGCCCGGAGCCGTCCGAGGCGCTCCGCCGTGTTGCGGACCACCAGCAGCTCGAAGGACTCGGCGACCTTCTCCACCGCCTTGCCGCCAAGCAGGAGGCGCGTGTTCGCGAAGTCGCCGTCGAACGGGCCGCGGACGATGAACGTGTTGCCCCTCTGGACCAGGGTGGGCAGGACGTACGGACCCTCCGGACGCTTCCCCTCCCGGGAGGCAATGATCGCGGGCGAGGCCGACACGGCGGTTCCGGTGCGGTCGATCAGCTCGATCCGGCTGTTCGCCTGTCCCGGCCGCCAGCGAAAGGAGCGGCTCGATGCCGCCAGCTCCTCGCCCTCGAGGCGGACGGAGTAGTCCTGAAGCGCGGCCAGATTGTCCGCGAAGGCCGTGCCCTCCCCCCGCGGGAAGAGCTCGATCGTTCCGGACGCGAGCTCTCCCTGCCACATCCGTTCAGGCATGTTGAGCCGGATCTGTCCCTCCGGCGCCTGGAAGGTCAGCATCCAGAGCCCGTTGGCGAACTTCTGGTCGCTGCGGAAGGGTGAGGAGTCGTCCCAGGCAGCCAACGGCAGCGCGGCGAGGACGACCAGAACGGCGATCGCGTAAGGCAAGGCTCGGCGCATTACGGTCATGGCGTCTCCTCCAAGGGTTTGAAGAGCAGATTGGCAGCTCTCCCTACAATTCAACAGTGCCACTTGAATCAAATACGTGACATCAAATATATCGGGCTTGGACCGGCAGCTGCTCGAGGGGCCTTGCGGTAGAATTCGGGCGAGATGAAGGGGAAATCGGGCCGTCCCGAGCCCGGCGAGTATGCCGACTACGCTCAGGCGGACATCGGGAGCCTGCTCATTCCGGCTCCAGAGCTTGGACTTCTAGCCATACTGAAGCGCTGACGTCCATTCCGATGAGGATCCGAGGCAGCAGCCGCTCATAGGAGCTTTTCTCAAGCCAAGCGGTTATATAACCGTAAAGACAAGCCAGGAGGAACGCCGCTATTGAAAGGCGGCGGTCCCATGAGTCGTCATCATCCGAGAACATCCCGAGGTGGGTAACCAGGGTCCACAAGGCTCCCCCCAGCATTGCCCATGTCGA
>DASUNJ010000196.1:0-13366 GCA_036277235.1 Thermoanaerobaculia bacterium
CCCATCCTTGCCTCCTCCTCAGCTTGACGCCCAACGGGCGGCCACTCAGCGGCCAGCGGAGCCGCGAAGCGGCGGAGCTGGTCCGGCTGGAGTGGCATGGTTCGGCGCCACGTTTCATTTGGGTGCTCCGTTGTGATCAGCTTCCACCTCCTCAATCAACTCCAAGCTAATTCGCTGCAGCGTCCTCAGACATCCAGCAGAGCTACTCGCCGAGCAGCAAAGGTAACCAGATCGTCATAGGTCACGATCTGCACGTCACGAACCATCGAGCTAATTTCCTGGCGGTCGAAATCATCGACGAACTCTGAGGACCTACCGATGACCACGATCATCTGCGGCTCATAGATCTCCATTCCGACTTGCGAGACGAGGGATCTTCGGTTTGTTCGACTCCGGAACCAGTTTCGATAGCGAATCAGTTGAACTCTTGCTTCCATGACGAGCGCGGAGAATCTGTCCCTGTTAGTTTGCCTCCTGACCAGCTTAGGACCTGGCAGTTTTAGCTCTAAGACGGCGGCACGCTGAAGCGCCTTGTCCGTGAGTATAAAATCCGGGATCATGGCAGAATCGCTGTCACCCCTAAGAATCACATGTGGATAAACCTCTCTATGGTCCCAAAGCCTCAAGAAGTGGGAATGAGCCTCAAAGAACCTCTGAAAGTCTAGTTCGCTCGCCGAGGGCGAATTGATTAGGGAATCCAGCTGTTCAATCTCGACCTGAGAGAAGCCGCCAAAGTGGCCCTGGAAGTGCGTGAGAAGAGCCCGATGCGGCCGCGTTATTTCTCCGTGATGCTGTATATAGTCACCGAGCACGCTGACCGGCCTGAGATAGAGCCTGTCCTCTATTGAGAACAGCGCGAACTGATAATCCTCTGCACCATCATCTTCCCATGGTCTCTCCAATGCTTCGGAAAGATCTCGGTATACAGGCAGATCCGAGAACCTGTCATGAAATGCATAGCCTGTTAATTCGGCTATGAGACCAGCTGTATACGGTTTCCCCAAGACATTGTCACCTCTCTTCACGCAATACCTGAGGAGTTCCCTCAAGAACTTCTTTGAACTCAGAGTCTTATTTGCTTCGCCAGCTTTCAAAGACCACATGAGCGCGTCTATAGAAGGCTGCCTCCGGACGGTCATACTAGGAAGAGGAACCCTCTTGTTCAGTCTGTATTCATATAGCTGAGGGTGGTTGCGAATAGTCTTCAGCCTAGTGAGATCAAGCGGTAAGAGTCTGGTAGAGATGCAGTTCTGTCGGTATAGGGCAAGGAATATGTTTGCGTCTGTGGTATCTCTTGAGCTTGCCAGTTCGAGGGCCCGGCGGAGCTTCTGGTCTGGCTCGACGCGGGCTTGCTCCATCTTTCGCAAGAAGTGGCTGCCTCCGATCGCTTTCCGCTCGTCGTATAGTTTTATCTCTTGACTGTACCGTTGCAGAGAGTCGTTATGGTCGAGCAATCTTTTGTCAACGCCCTCAAGCTCGTTATCCCGAACGCCAGACTCAAGTTTCTGCTTCAGAGCACTCTCGCGACAAAGCCGCTCTTGATGTCTTAAGTATTCCCCCTCCATGCCGTATCCAAATTGGCTCGCCGGACCCAAGGGGTGCTCAGTTCTTTTTTTCATCTCAGCGGCCTTCCGGAATGCTTGAGCCGTATTTCTCCAAGCAATTAAACACGGGGAGTTCTCACGCGGTCAAAACAGGGATCGTCTTTGAGTCAAACGCGGAATCGCCCGCCAGTCGCCGAATACTCGGGGCCTAACGGCGGGACCGTGCGAAGCGCGGTTCCTGTCCGGTTGAGGCTCTTGTTAGGCGCGCCCGAACTAGCCAAGGAATCCAAAAGCGCGGAGTTCCCGGGTCAGTTCGATGAAGGATTCTTGAACCCGTTCCTTATCAAATGAGATCCAAACCTTCTCTTCGTAGTTCGACGCGAATTTTACCTCAGGTTCTTTTAGGTAAACTATTCGACTGCCGATATTGGGTGCCAATTGAAGCATCCCAATCTCATTCTCGACATTCGGTCGCGTACGATGTTCGTGGGCGGTCGTCTCGTCTTCTACCGTGGCGAGAGCGATGGCACCGGCGCAAATCTCCATGTAAAATCTAACTTTTTCGTTAATCGATAGATTTAGGTTGGGTGCATCACGGACTATCACTGGGGCTAAGCCAAGAGCCACTAGGAAATCCCGAACAAGAGATACGTGAGAGAGCGAAGGCCCTCCATGTGACACAAAGATGTAAGGAGTTCCACTGCTAAGTTCTTCGGAGGCTAGCCGTTCGACGGAATATCTATAGCCGATAAGCGACATGCGAGCATAGCGGAGACCGCTACCGAACCACGTCAATTCGGCCTTGGCACGCTCGAGTTCATTAGTAAACTGTATATCTGGCGGAGGCAGGAAATAGATGCCTCTGAAAGAGAGTAACGCTTGTGACGTTGAGCCAAAGATAGCCTCTATAGTCGACTCGCACGCCTTCAACCAGACCACGAAGTCCGGGTTCCACGTCCCCAGAGTCCTGAGGAACTCCTGATGGAGCCGCTCTGCCTCCGCGATCAAGCCATCAAGAGCTGAAAGCATCTGCTGCTTCGTAAACACTCATCCCTCCCAAACCGCCTAACGCTCGCTCAACATTCGACGACTTCCGCCTTACCGACAGTTAGCGCTCCCCGGTGAATGATGGCAACATGTCGATATGCTCGTGGTTTCTGCGCTTTAGCTTGATGGTACGCCTCTGCCGCCGGTCACGTCAACGCGGGCAGGGTGTCGCATATGTCTACTCCCCTTCCGAACTGGCCGGGGCGCTTAAGCGTCAGCTCGCGTGCAGGCGGGCGGCGGTAAGTGACGGATTCGACAGCGGCTCCTTGAGGTAGGGCGGGAGGGAGAGTGTCCATATGCAAACCAGCCAGGGCGCTTATGCGGCCGGATAAGCGGATGCCCCGGATCGAGCCATCTGTTGCAGGAGCGAGGGATCCCTTTCATGGAGCCGGGAAAGCACGGCGGCATCTGCGTCAGTAGCGTGACGGATAAGCTGACAGCTTCAGAGGGGTGTCCGCGGGTCACGGCGTCGAGAAGTACAGCAGATCGGCTCCGGGGCTCGGCACCTCGCTCGGCAAGGGGCAGCGGGCCAGAAGTTACCTCAGCCAAGTTGACGGCGGATCGCTGTCAATTGACGGCGGCTCGTCGTCCGCGGAGCTGAGACGTTTTTTCTGGCGGCGGCTCATCTCTGGCGAGGGCGAGGCGCCGCCGCTGGAGATGAGGCAACTTCTCCTTGCGGGGGACAACTGAGTTGACGGCGAGCCGTCCCCGCGGGATACGAGGCAACTGAGTTGACGACGAGTCGCCGCCGCCGGATGTGGCGCGACATCGACTTAGCTGAGACGTTTTCCTGGAGATGAGGCAACTTGAGTTGACGGGAGGCGTCGTCAACTTATGTTGTCCCGTCGCAAGTTGACGGCGAGCCGTCGCCAGCTTGTTTCGGGTCAACGGGCACTGCTCACCGCTCCCGCAGTCGCACGCGGGTGACCTCCTCGACCGCGGCCATCACGGCGCGGAAGCCTTCCATGTCCTGGGAGCTCACCTTCTTCCGGATCTCGGCCTCGAAGATCTCGAGGAATCGGTTCAGGCGCTCCGCCAGCTCCCCGCCAGCGTCGGTGATGTGGATCAAGAAGGAGCGGCGGTCGCCGGGGTTCATCTCCCGCCGGATCAGGCCGGCCTTCTCCAAGCGGTCGAGCATGCTGGTGAAGGTCGACTGCTTGATGCCGAAGACGCGGACGAGCTCGCCGATGGGAGCGGGGGAGTAGCTCCGCAAGTAGGACAGGAAATGGCCCTCGATGGGGCTCACCCCCAGCTCGCGGGTGTGGGTCTCCAAGTAGACCGAGATCTGCCGGGAGGCTTTGTGGAGCGGTGAGAGGAAGTCCAGGGGCATGATTCGCTCGGGGGTGATTCTACTTGATAAGAGATACATGGAAACGGTATAATCCGATATCGTAGTAATTCGCCAAGCCAAAGGAGACAGCCATGACGACAGCCGCAGCCTCAACCGTGAGTGAGATCGAGGTCTTCCGCCATCAGGCAGGTATGGTGCAGACGGTCGTCCGAGTCAACGTCGACGGCCTGAGCCAGGAGGAGAGCCTGATCCAACCCTCCCCAGGAGGGAACTGCCTGAACTGGGTTGTGGGCCATCTCGCCTGCATCTACAACAAGGTGCTCCCCATGGTGGGACAGGAGCCGGTGATGGACGCGGGGGCTCTGAAGCGGTACGACCGGGGCGCTCCTCCCATCCGGGACGCCGCCGAGGCCCTGGAGCTCCGAGACCTGCTGGCCGCGTTCGACAAGGCCACCGAGCGCGTCGTTGCCGGGCTTGCGAGCCTCAGCCCGGAGGCTTTGGACCAGAAGGTTCCAGAGAGCCCCAGCGGCAACCCGAACGAGACCGTCCGCTCGCTGTTGAGCACCATCTTCTTCCACCAGGCCTACCACGCCGGCCAGACGGGCATCCTGCGGCGGATCGCCGGCAAGGAGGGGGCGATCCGCTGAGAGGGAGGGCTACCGCTGCATTTCGCCAAGCTCGACGAGGGCCTCGCCGCTTTCGAGCAGCGCGGTGGCCTTCTTGAAGGTGCGCTCCAGCACAGCCTTGATGCGAGCATTCGAGGTGTTGCCGAGCGTGACCCACAGGACCTGCGGCGGTGGGCCATGTTGCTCCAATAGGCGCAGGAAATCGCCGTCCTTCGTCATGACCACGGCCCCCGCATCGCGGGCTGCATGGAAGATCTGGAGGTCGGCCGCATTGTGATAGCCGAGGTACTTGATCGAGAAGGCCTCGATCTCGAAATGCTCGGCGATCCAGGGTGCAAGCGAGGGCGAGAGTTGCGCGTCAATCCAGAGAATCACGCGGCGAGCACCGGGTGATCCAGCCGGCGGGAGGCGTACAGGAGCGCGGCGCTGATGTCTTCGGGCTCCAGATCCGGCAGCTCCTCCAGCACCTGCTCACGCGAGAGGCCGGCCGCCAGCAGGTCGAGCACGTCGATGACGCGGATCCGCATCCCCCGGATGCAGGGACGTCCACCGCACTGTTCGGGATTGATGGTGATTCGGCGGAGTAGATCGGTCATGGCAGGCTCCAGATAACGCCTCGCCAAGATTACCATGGCCCCGGAGCTAGCGCCGCCGGGCCGCCAGCGTGCGGAGGACGTAGGGCAGAGCCAGCAGTCCCAGGAGGATGGCGAACCAGAGGGTGGCGGCGCGGATGATCAGGGTGGCCGAGGCGGCGGTGGCGGTGTCGAGGCCCTGGGCGTCGAGGAGGGCGGTGAGGGAGCCTTCGGCGGCGAGGAGGCCTCCGGGGAGCATCGAGAGAGAGCCCAGGCAGGTCGAGGCCGTGTAGTTGAAGAGCGCGGCGAGGAGCTCCGCCTGCGGCGCGTATTCGCGGACCACGAGGAAGAAGCCCACCCCTTCCGCGCCCCAGGCCACCACGGCGAGCCCCAGCGCCATGGCCAGCAATCCCGGAGAGAGCAGCCCTCTCAGAGTTCCATAGAGCTCGGCCAGGACGGGTACCCGCGGACCCACCACGGGCAGCCGTTTGAGAAGGCGGAAGAGGAGGTCCGCCCCTTTCTGCCAGGTCAGGAGAAGGATCGCCACGGCCACCGCCGTCAGCCCTGCCGCCGTGATCCAGCGTCCGCCCGGGAACGGAAGAGCCCCGAGCGACAGGAGCACGAACACGCCGAGGAGGTCCGTCACCCGCTCGGCCACCACGGCGGGCACCACGCGCAGCGCCGGTCCACCTCCGAGCTCTCTTACCAGCCAGGCCTTGCCCAACTCGCCCGCCTTGCCGGGCGTCACCGAGAGCAGGAAGCCGACCAGGAACACCCCGAGGCTCCGGGCGCGGGCCAGCCGCACCCCGAGCGCTTTCAGGTAGATCTCCCAGCGGACGAAGCGCAGGGCGTAGTTGACCAGGGACAGGCTCAGGATGGGCAGCAGGAGCGCGAAGTCGAAGTCGCGCAGGCGCCCGGCGAGCTTGCGGGCGTCGGCCACCAGGATCAGGCCGATGAGCGCCAGCAGGCCGAGGGCGAGCGGGATCAGCAGCCGGCGTCCGAGGTGCTCCAGGCCGGAGCCCGTCGGCTCCGCCTGGGTCTCAGAAGGGGTCTCGGCAGTCAGGCGACCTTCTCTGCTTCGGCGGGGCTCGCCTCGGGGTAGGTCTCGAACAGGCGCATCCACTTGCTGGTCTTCGCGTAGCGCTCGGTCCGCATCTTGCCGATCGTGGGGTACCACGCGTAGTCATGGTAGAAGTACGAGCCGAACACGAAGAAATAGACCAGCGGCGTCCGGAAGAGCAGCTTCTGAAGCCCCTTGAGCGGCCCGAACCAGACCAGGTCGCCGAAGCGGGAGACCGCGTTGTCCCCCACCGAGAAGCGGAAGTTCCAGCTCGAAATGTCCTCGCCGACGATCTCGATGTCCCGCGGATCGCCCACGCCGAGCCCGGCGTCGTGCGCCAGCCGGATGTAGGGGATCGACATCGGGTCGAAGCCCATCATCTTCGTGGCCACGGCGTCGATCGCCACCTGGTCGCCCGAGGCGAGGAGGATGTCCTTCTCCACGGGGACCATGGTCCGCGGGCCGGGGCCGTTGCCGCAGGTCGTGCCGTCCATCACCGCGAAGAGGCCGGTGTGGATCTCCTTCTGGATGGTCAGGAGGTCCACCAGGGTCTCGTGGATCCAGGAGTGGGTGTAGTGCCGGCGGGTGTTGAGGAGGCCGCCGAAGGCGTTCTTCATGGCCCCGGTCGTGGTGGTGTAGATGTGGCACTTGACCGTGGGCAGGTGGACGATGTTCTTGCCCAGGAAGAACTCGGGGATGGTGATCCCCTCGGGGTAGATCTTGGGCAGCACCAGCATCTTGCCCTTGGGCTGGTACTGGATCCACTTGAGGTCGTCCTCGAAGCAGTTGTAGCGCACCGGCACGTCGTACTTGTCGAGCACCGGCAGGTAGCGGTTGAGGCGCTCGCCCTTCTTGGGATCGGTCACCACCGTGTTGTTCTGGACGCAGACCTGGTCCGCGTAGCCGTCGGCGCGCAGCTTCTGGATGGTCCCTTCGAGCTGCCACGGGGTCGTATTGGCGCCTGGGAACGGGAAGTGCCAGGAGATGTTGTCCTTGAGGATGGTAGTCGCGCCGGGCGCGAGGTGCTGTTTCACCCCGGCCATCTCCATGGTGCGGCCAACGTCCTCCAGGACGGTCTCGGGGCGGGTCTTCAATACAGAAACACGAGCTTTCGGGGGCATCGAGTACGTCTCCGCGTTCGTTTTTAAGGGTGACCGCGAGGGTCCGGCCGGCCATTATAAGCCATGGCCGGGGTGCTTGCTATCGGCAACGAACCCTGCTAGTTTCTCTCGACAGTAGCAACGAGCCCTGCTCGTTTCTCCTGAATCTGATGAACCCCCAGCTTCGACGCGTTCTTCTTGCCGAGAATCCCTGGCTCCAGGGCGAAGACCTTCGGGCATGGATGCAGCGCTTCCTTCCCGAGAGCTACATACCGCGGCGGGTGCGGCTCGTGGCCGACCATCGTGTCGTTCTGGTGGTGGGGCCTCGGCAAGCCGGCAAATCGACGCTGATCTGGAAGACCCTTGCCGAGGCAGGAGAGCCCACTCTCTACCTCAACTGCGAAGAGCCCTCGGTCCGCGAGTGGCTCGCGTCGCCGGCGGCATTCCTTGCCGACCTCGCGGAGACGGTAGGCGAAGCGCGGACCCTGTTCTTCGAGGAAGTGCAGAGGCTGCCCGAGGCCGGCCTGTTCCTCAAAGGGCTGGTCGACCGACGCACGGGCCTGCGGATCTACGCCACCGGCAGCTCCTCGTTCGACTTGGAAGCGGCGACCCGAGAGTCGCTCGCGGGCCGGGCTCAACGCCACCTGCTGCTGCCGCTCTCGCTCACTGAGGTCGCCGCGACCCTCCCGGCGAACCCGCTGGCGCGCGGGGAAGCCCTCGCGCGGCTCGTGGAGCGGATGATGATCTTCGGCAGCTATCCGACGATCCTCACCGCCGACGATCCCCGCCGCGAGCTGGCCACCCTGGTCGAGGCTTTCGTAGTCCGCGACGCTTCGGACCGCTTCCGCATCCGCCACACGGCGGCTCTGCGCAAGATCCTGGAGCTCGCGGCAAGCCAAGTGGGGAACCTGGTCAACCTCTCGGAATGGGGGGCCCTGAGCAACATCAGCAATGACACGGCGGCCGACTATTGCCGGCTTCTCGAAGAGACCCACCTGTTGCGGCTGGTGCGACCGTTCGTGGGAGGAAAGCGCGCCGAGATCACCAGCGCCCGCAAGGTGTACTTCCTGGACAACGGAATCCGGAACCAGCTCTTCGGCGGCTTTCAGCCCACATCGGAGCGCGCCGACCGGGGTGCGCTCCTGGAGAGCTTCGTCTTCACCGAGCTGGCCAAGACGGTCCACCCCCTCCTCGACGGCCTTTCGACCTGGCGCAGCAAGGCGGGCGCGGAGGTGGACTTCGTGGTGGAGCACCAGGGGCGGCTCCTGGCCTGCGAGGTCAAGGCGGGCGAAAGCCGGGGGAGCCTCAGCCGTTCCGCCCGGAGCTTCATCGAGGCCTACCAGCCCGAGCAGTTTCTGATTGTCAACCGCGCCTCCTGGCCGGAGGTCTCACTCGGGACCACCCGGGTCCGCTTCGTCCCGGTGGACGAGCTCGCCGGAGCGGTGGAAGCCTTCCTCTCTCCGCCCTGAGCCCCGAAGAGCTCCCGCGAGGGTCGGCCGGGCATGACGACCCAACCGGCGGCTCGTTGTTTGCATCTCGCTAAAGTCCTCCAAAGGAGGACCTCTTGAAAACTGTAACTGCCCTATCCCTGTCTCTCTTCCTTTTCATCCTTGGAGCAGCCCCGGCCGGAGCTGCTCCATCCCTGGTCTACTCGACCTTCCTGCCGGGCGCCCGGGACGTGGCCGTCGACTCCGCCGGCAATGCCTATGTACTCGGCGACCGGGGCTTCCCATTCGGCCATTTCGTCGCCAAGCTCAGCCCCTTGGGCGAGCTGATCTTCCTGCGCCAGTTGACGTTGCCCTCGATGTACCCTTCGGCCATCGCCATCGACCCCGCGGGCTACATCTACGTCGCCGGGACCGCGAACCGCAGTGATCCGACCGAAACGGTGGGTTCCGAAGCCAACGAGGCCTTCGTGGCCAAGCTCGGTCCGGATGGCACCGGGGTCATCTACGAATCCTTCATCTGGGAAGGGGGAAGCACCGAGGGCGTCGACCTCGCAGTCGATGCCCTGGGCCAGGCGTACCTCCACTACCATGCCCGCAACAGAAACGACGTCGAATTCTATACGGTGGTCAGATTCAGCCCGGCGGGCTCGGACGATAGAGGGGTCGGAGGCCGCGCGCAATTTGTCACCGCCATGGCGCTGGGGCCCTCCGGAGACCTCTTTACAGTGGGCTGGGATTTAAATCGCGATGCCCAGGTCTGGGAGTTCTTACTCGAGAGGATGGATGCCTCCTCCGGAGCCCTCATCGAAACCTTGGTCGACGACAGAGAAACACTCTCCTGGTTTGTGGATGTCGCCGCGACTCCCGGCGACGGCTCCGTCGTGGTGGGGACGAAGAGCGAGAGGCTCTATGTCGCGGAGTTCGGCCCGGCGGGGGAGGAGGTCTTTTCCCGGGTTCTGAACCTTGGAGCGGTGGAGATCAGCGATGTCGCCGTAACCTCCTCCGGCCAGATCGTGCTCGCTGTGGGCACCTTCCTCCTGTGGCTGGAGGGCGGGACCGGCGAGGTCCTCTCCTCGATGAACCTCGGCGGTCGCGTCAGCGCGGTCGCCGTTGGTCCGGGGGGTGACGTTTACGTATCATCCGGTGGCTACGTGTCCCGGTTCTCGGAAAACCGGCCGCCCGACTGCTCCGGAGCCACGGCGAGCCCGTCCGTGATCTGGCCGGCGAACGGAAAGATGGTCCCGGTCTCCATCCTCGGCGTGACCGACCCCGAAGGCGACGCGGTCGCCCTGAAGGTCACCGGCATCTCCCAGGATGAGCCCGGAGCGGCCTTCTCAGGCATCGGCTCCTCCGTTGCCCAGGTCAAGGCGGAGAGGGACGGCAAGGGGGACGGCCGGGTCTACCGCATCCTTTTCGAAGCCACCGATCCCTCCGGTGCCGCTTGCCAAGGAGAGGTGAGGGTCTGCGTGCCTCACGACCGGGGGAAGGGGAGCTGCGTGGACGGGGCGCGTTGACTCTACCCAGCGGCGGGTAGCCCCCTCTACCCAACGGGTAGCCCCCTCTACCCAGCGGGTAGACCCCTCTACCCAACGGGTAGCCCCCTCTACCCAATGGGTAGCTATGGCTACCCGGCAACTTTTCCCTTCAAGAGGCGCTCCTGGTGGTGGCTTGCTGGAACGGCTGTCAATCGGAGGTAGCGAATCCCTGGGCGTGAAGAAACGCTGCGAGAGCGGCGACGAAACGCTCGGCAGAGGCCACCGCCTGCTCTCCCTCTTCGGCCGTGATGGCCGGGAAGATCGAGTAGTCGCTGCTCTCCCTCTCGTCCTTGAGCTCCCGGAGGATCGACGCCAACTCCTCGGGAAGCCGCCCGGTTTTCACGAACCGGAGACCGAAGAGACTCTTGAGCCCTTCATGGCTGCGTGGCTCGTCGCCTTCGACGAGAAGCACGGCTTCGGCAGCATGGAAGACGGCATAGTACGCGGGTGAGACGGCGTCGGCCGGATATCCTGCGGCGAGCACATGCTTGGCCACCGCCAGCTTGTCCCGAGCTCTGGCGAAGCCAGCCTTTATGCGCTCCGCAAGCTCGTCCGTGGCCATAGCACCCTCTCGTCGCGCGCATAGTTGCGCCAGAAGCCTGGGGAGGACCGCCGGAGCTGTTCGAAGCGCTCCCAATCCAGGATCTTGATGGAAAGATCGATGTTGTGCTCGAGCTCGAGCGTGGTCGCCAGCCGATGGACAGCGTCCCGCGACTCCCGCGAGGCGCTGCGCAGCACAACCATGAGGTCGTAGTCCGATCGCCAGCGTGCCTCGCCGCGGGCTCGGCTCCCGAAAAGTGCCACTTGGACCAGCTCCTCCCCTATCCGCTCGGCCAAAGCCTCGGCGAATTCATGGGCGATGTCGAATTTCACCGCAGCACGCATCATAGCCCTAGTCTACCGGACCCTACGCCCCGAAGAGCCCCCGCGGGCTCACCTTCTCCACCCACGGCAATGGACGGTCCTCCGCCGGGCTGATAAACTTCAAGTGAAGCTTGAGCTTTGAGGATCTGTCCGACCATGGCGTATGCACCTGTCTTCTCTCGGGACCCTCGCGGCGAGGCCAACTACGGCGTGGTCCAGGTGGCCCGCTATCTGGGGCTCTCTGCGACCACGCTCCGGCAGTGGGTCCTGGGACGTCCCTATCGGACGAAGGCGGGAGAGGAGTTCTCAGGGCCGCTGATCCGGCTGCCCTATTCTTCCAGGCCGCTGCTCTCCTTCACGAACCTGGTGGAGGCCTACGTTCTGGCATCCCTGCGGAGGAAGCACCGGATCAAGATGCACAAGATCCGGGAGGCGCTCGTCTACCTGGAGCAGAAGCTGGGGAGCGACCACCCGCTGGCGACCGAGCAGCTCGAAACCTTCGGCGGCAGCCTGTTCATCCGGAAGTACGGTCAGCTCCTCGACCTGCCCGAGGAGGGCCAGCTCGCCATGGAAGAAGTGCTGCGCCCCTACCTGCAGCGCATCGAGCACGACGCGTCCGGTTGGGCTGTGCGGCTCTTTCCCGTCCGCCATCAAGCCGAGGCGAACGCCCCTCGTGTAGTCGTCATCGATCCCTACGTCTCTTTCGGCAAGCCGACTGTCGCCGGCACCGGGGTGAGCGTGGCGATCCTGCTGGACCGGTTCGCGGCAGGGGAGTCCATGGCAGCGCTGGCTGACGATTACGATCTGGACATCAAGCAGGTCGAAGAGGCGATCCGCTACGGACTCCCCGACGAGCTGGCTGCGTAACGTCGTTTTCTTCGACAATCTTGACCAGGATCTTCGACGTGCACCCTTGGCTATCGGTCGCCGGGAGCAACGGGTCGGTTGGGTCCGCCAGGCCTTTTCAAGGGGCCAGGTTGAATCTGTTCCTCGTTCCGATCTCTGCTGAGATCGTCACACGGGAAGCTCCACTCGCGGGTCAGTTAATAAAGCGTCGGAGGTACGATTCCTCCGTTCCTGAAAGCGTCTCTCTGAAGCCCACGCCCGAGAGGGAGCCGTCTCCAATCCATTTGCACGCTTGCTTTCCGCCCTTCTGGCGCATAAGATAAAGTCAAGGCTGGAGGTCGCCCTTGCTAGACAGAATGCATGGGACGTCAAGCAACCTGTGGGCGCTCGCCAAAATCCGCTCGGAGCATCCCTTGACTAATAACTACCTAGAGTTGCCTAAGGTACATCGACTAACAGGTGTGCGGTTCACTAATGAGGTATTGGAAGTTTCCTTGACGGATGATTGTGATACAAATCTAGTCCTTAAGATGGATGTGGAAGCTCTGCTGCTCCTAGGATATTACCTCGCTGAAGCTGGTAATGCTCGATCGTGGCGCCCCAAGCACTCTCAACATGGCCAGATCCTGCAATCTACCTTCGATACCCCTCCCATCGTAAAGATGGGAGGGGTATATTTGGGAGCTGACGAGGAGATTGTCGAGGTGGGCTTCTTATCAGAATCTGATCTTTATCTGAACCTGAAGCTCCCGACGGACACTGCAAAAGAATTGCTCTGTCAACTTCAATCTCTTGCCAGAAGATATAGCTGGGCTATTAATCCGAACGGCCGCTGTTTCTATGCTGACGGAACTGCTCGTTGTCGAGTCTTGAGAGTTGGCCTTTCGAACTTCTGTGCTCAGCATGCGAGAGAATTTTCTGACATGGACAATCTGAGCCTACTCCGCGAGGCGGCAAGCAGCATGCGGCAGTCAATGTATGTCAATAGTGAAAAGAAATTGTCCTTGACCGCGGACGGTGGCCACTACCACAGGTTTTCAAACTGCCTCAATGCGCTCATTGGGCGCGGTTACTCACAGGATGAAGTAATTAAGGCCATAGGCTACATCGCCGGCCAAGAAGGAGTTTGGGATGAGATTCATGCTAAGATGGGTAAAGCGGTGAATAAGGAGCCGCCATGGAAGACATTTGAGAAGCTTTCGCTCGGCGTCCATCTCCTGCGACAAGAAGGCGCCCTAATCGAGCATAACGAAAAGATCACTGGGATAAGAACTGGCAGGCCGCGCCAAATTGATATCAGCGTTCGTTTCAAGCATGGGTACTATGACTATCTTTCGGTAGTCGAGTGCAAGGATACTACGGTGACTATCGAGCACGTAGAAGCCTTTCGAACCAAGATCGAGGATGTTGGCGCACAGAAAGGGGTAATGATT
>DASUNJ010000197.1:0-2787 GCA_036277235.1 Thermoanaerobaculia bacterium
TAGAGACGGATCTTCAGGCACCAGCTCCGCAGGACCATCATCCATTTCTCCTATGGACCATCGCAGAGCGAGCTCTTGTGACGACTTGACTCAAGTTCTTGGCGTCCGCGAGACTCGGATCGCTTTTGAGTCGGGGATGCAGGAAGAGGCTTCCATCCCGACTCTGAAAAACGAGTTGCTCGAACCGCGGACCATAGAGGATGCCATCCTGATCGGCCGGGCCCGTGTAATCGAAGAGAAGGACCTGATCGCCTGGACTAGGCTCATACCCTTTATTGGCATTGCAGAAATAGTAGGGCCCGATCCTGAAATGCGCGACGAGGTAATCAATATAGATCAGAGCCGTTGGTGCAGATCCCTTGATGGAGTCGATGACCTCGACCTCCAACAGTGAGGATGGGACTCCGGAAGAGAAGCCTCTTTCAATGGATTTGATCGTGCCGAGAAGGATCGATCTGGAATGATTCGCCAAATCCGAGAGGGTTGAGCTGGGGGCTTCTCCGCCTCGATCGTCTTCCACTGCCAGCATCGACTTGCACTCGGAGTAGGGGATGTCGCTCACAGGAGGCTTCTCCCCCTGCTTTGACATTTCGAAGCGGGCACCAGGCGCAAAGGTACGTCCCTGCTTCTCGACGTTTTTCCGGAGGATCAAGCTGTCCAGCAGGTCCAGATCGATGACCTTTTCGCTGTGGGCCACCGCTTCCGCAGATAACCACAGAGGAGGACCCTGGTGGCGCTCCACCTGAGGCTCCAGAATCTGAGGCGGCTCAGCTCCTACCGATTGAGAGAGAGATAGGGCAAGAAGAATTCCCAGACAACCGAACTGCATCGACTTCATCAGTACTCCTTTCTAACAACACCCTGCTGCTTGGAACCGCGGGGGGAAGCAGGGCGATGACAATGGTATTCTGGCTTATGCTGACAGACAAGAGCCTCGTGAGCTCAGAGCGACTGCTATCCCGGCGTAAGATCGGCACGTGACCGCTCCCGTGCCCCTCCCCATCGTCGTCGTCGGAGCTGGAGCCGCGGGGATCGTCGCGGCGATCTTCGCCGCCGGAGGTCCCCGCAAGGTCCTCCTCCTGGAGCGGACGCGCGACGGTGGGCGCAAGATCCTGGTCAGCGGCGGCGGACGCTGCAACGTGCTCCCCTCCGAGCTGGCGCCGGCCCGCTTCGTGACCGAATCCTCGCCGAACACCCTGCGCAAGATGCTCCTCTCCTGGCCGCTCGCCGAGCAGCGGCGCTTCTTCGAGGAGGAGGTGGGCATCCCGCTCGCCCTGGAAGAGGAGACCGGCAAGCTCTTTCCCATCTCCAACCAGGCCCGGGACGTGCGCGACGGCCTTCTCCGTCTCGCCGCCCGCCGCGGAGTCGAGACCGTCTTCGATGCCGATGTCGAAGATCTCTTACCTGTTGACGGCTCCTGGATTGTCCGCCTACAGGATGCCAGGATGATCCGCGCCTCGGCCGTGATCCTGGCCACGGGTGGCCTCTCCCTGCCCGGCACCGGAAGCGACGGCACCGGCCTGCGAATCGTCCGCCGCCTGGGGCACACCCTTCACGAGACCTACCCGGCCCTGACCTCGTTGACCGCGGACCCGCCGCGTCACAAGCCGCTCGCCGGCATCTCCCTGGACGTCACCCTGGAGGCCGGCAAGTTTCGGACGAACGGAGGCTTCCTCTTCACCCACCGGGGCTACAGCGGCCCCACGGTGCTGGACGCCTCCCACCTCGCCGTCCGCTCGAAGATGCCAATCCTTGTGAGCTGGACGCCCGCCGGCCCCGAGGAGTGGGACCGCCGTCTGAGGGAGGGAACGGGCACCGTAGGCACGCCCCTCCGCCGCGCGCTCCCCGACCGCCTGGCGGACACGCTCCTCGCCGAGGCCGAAGTCGAACCCGGGCGTCCCCTCCCCCAGCTCCGCCGCGAAGAGCGCCGCAAGCTCGTCGCTCTCCTCACCCGCTATCCCCTCCCCTGGACGGGCGACGAGGGCTACCGCAAAGCCGAAGTGACGGGAGGAGGCGTCGCGCTCTCCGAGGTGGACCCGCGATCCCTGGAAAGCCGTCTCCACCCCGGCCTCTTTCTCTGCGGCGAGATCCTGGACGCCTTCGGCCCAATCGGCGGCCACAACTTCGCCTGGGCCTGGGCGACTGGAAGGGCGGCGGGACAGGGAGCCACGGCATAGCCTCCTTGTAACGAATCGCTCCCGCGGCGCGCCTTTCTCCGGCAATCGGCGCGCTCGGGATCCGAACGTGCCACTTTCGTTTCATGGAGGCCGCGATGCCCGACATTCTCAACGATCCCCCGCTGACATTCCAGGGAGGGCTCCCTCCCGTCAACCCCGACGAGGCGCGCCAGGCATTGCTGACCCTCAACCAGCTCGCCTTTGGCCACCGCGGTGCACCCGGCCTGAAGGTGCGCTCGGTGGTCGAGGACGGCGCGGTACCCGACGGAACCGATCAACTCGCCGCTTTCCAGACCACCGTCGATACCGTCGCCGCCGCGGGAGGAGGGATCGCCTTGGTCCCCCCAACACACCCGAATATCTTTCACTTGCATGGAACACTCACCATTCCGCCCAATGTCATCCTCCGCGGGCTCGGCGACCTCTCCGTCATCCGGGGAATCCCCGAAGCAGGCCTGCCCGCGATCCGCTTCGCGCCCAGCCCGCTCCCTCACCGGGGGGGTTTGGAAGACCTCCAGCTCTGGGGCAACGAGGCCACCCCGCAGGGCATAGGCATCGACCTCAGCGGGGCCCAGCATCTGCGCCTGAGAAACTTCCAGATCTGGTGGTT
>DASUNJ010000198.1:0-12080 GCA_036277235.1 Thermoanaerobaculia bacterium
TCTCATCGCAGCCATCGGCACCCCATGGTACCTCTGGAAGTTCGGCTTCGGCCTGCCGGAGTGGCTGACATTTTTCGGCCTCTGGCTCACGACCGGCCTGTCCGTGACCGCCGGCTATCACCGCCTGTTCGCCCACAAGACCTATCAGGCCGCCTGGCCGGTGCGCCTGTTCTACCTGGTCTTCGGCGCCGCCGCCCTGGAGAACTCCATCCTCAACTGGGCCGCCGACCACCGCGTCCACCACGACCACGTGGACGAGGAGCGCGACCCCTACAACATCCAGAAGGGCTTCTGGTGGGCGCACATCGGCTGGATCTTCGTCGTCAACGAGGCGCCGGCGCCGCGCAGCGTGGTGCGCGACCTCGAGGAGGATCCCCTCGTTCTCTGGCAGGACCGCTGGTACAGGACCATCGGCATCGGCATGGCTCTCGGCGTCCCTCTCCTGGTCGGAGTCCTGACCGGGCACGTCCTCGGCTGCTTCCTCATCGGCGGCGTGCTGCGGGTCGTGGTCAGCCACCATGGGACGTTCTTCATCAACAGCCTGTGCCACATGATCGGCAAGCAGCCGTACAGCCGCGAGCACAGCGCCCGCGACAGCGCGGTGATGGCCGTCCTGGCCTTCGGCGAGGGCTATCACAACTATCACCACAGCTTCCCGTTCGACTACCGCAACGGCATCAAGCGCTGGCACTTCGACCCGGCCAAGTGGTTCATCGCGGCGCTCTCCTGGGTCGGCCTGACGCGGAACCTGCGGCGCGCGCCCGAGGCCGCCATCCTCAAGGCCAAGATCGAGATCCAGTTCGAGGCGGCCAAGGAGCGCATGCAGAAGGTCGTCACCCACTCCAGGGAGACCTACGAGGAGCGGCTGCACCAGGCGTACGCCCGCCTGGAGACGGCCATCCACGACCTCCTGGCGCTGCAGCGGCGCCGGCCGGCCAAGGTGGACCCGGAGCAGGAGCACCTGCCTCTGGAGACCCGCATCGGCCTGACCTACAATGCCCTGGAGCAGGCGCTCCGCGAGTGGAAGCAGACCCTGCGGCAGATGAACCGGCTGCCGGTCGCCGCCGCGGCTTAGAGCCCAATGGATCGAGATCCCTGCGGGGTGGGCGCTCTCAGCGTCCACCCCGTTTTCCTATGTGATGAGGTGAACGGATGCGCGTCTTTCTGCCTTTCGCTGCCGTCCTGCTGCTCTCCGCCCCGGCAACCTCTCAGCCTCTCTCGCCCGAGCTCTCCGCCACCGCCGCCGCCCTTCGGGACGGCGCCATGAAGGGCACCCGGGCTTACGAGATCGTCCGCTCCCTGACCCTGGAGACGGGGCCGCGCCTGGCCGGCTCGCCCGGCGATCGGGCCGGGGTCGAGTGGGGCGTGCGCACCATGAAAGAGCTGGGCTTCCAGAACGTGCGGGCCGAGAAGGTGACCGTCCCGCATTGGCAGCGGGGTACGGAGTCCGGCGAGATCCTCTCCCCCTGGCCGCAGCCCGTGGTCCTGGCCGCGCTCGGCGGCAGCGTGGGCACGCCGGAGGGCGGCATCGAGGCCGAGGTGGTGGAGGTCTCCGATGTGGCGGTGCTGGAGGGGATGGACCCGGCAAAGGTCCAGGGGAAGATCGTCTTCATCAACAAGCGCATGCGCCGGGCCAAGGACGGCTCGGGCTACGGCGAGGCCGTGCGCGGCCGGGGCCGCGGCGCCATCCTGGCGTCCAGGCTCGGCGCCGCGGCCGTGCTGATCCGGTCCGTGGGCACGGACTATTACAGCCGTATCCCCCACACCGGCGCCATGCAGTATGAGGAGGGGATCCCCCGCATCCCGGCGGCGGCACTGTCGAACCCGGACGCGGACACGCTGCAGGCCCAGCTCGCCAGCGGCAAGAAGCCCGTGGTGTTCCGCCTGAAGCTCGGCGCGCGCTATCTCCCCGACGCCGAGTCGGCCAACGTGATCGGCGAGATCCCGGGGAGGGAGAAGCCGGAGGAGATCGTCCTCCTGGGCTGCCATCTCGACTCCTGGGACCTGGGGACCGGGGCGGTGGACGACGGCGCCGGCTGCGCCATCATAATGGAGGCGGCGCGCCGGATCGGCGAGCTCCCGCAGCGCCCGCGCCGGACGGTGCGGGTGGTGCTCTTCGCGAACGAGGAGTTCGGGCTCTCTGGAGCGCGGGCCTACGCCGGGAAGTACGCCGCGGACCTGCCGCGCCACATCCTGGCGGGGGAGTCCGACTTCGGCTCCGGCCGGGTCTGGCAGGCCGACTCCCGGGTGGCGCCCGAGTCGCTGCCGCTCTTCGACGAGGTCGCGAAGCTGCTCGCCCCGATCGGCGTCGAGCGCGGAGACAACCAGTCCGGAGGCGGAGCCGACCTGAGCCCCATGGCGCCGGCCCGCGTGCCGGTGGTGGGCCTCAACCAGGATGGCACCGACTATTTCGACTGGCACCACACCGCCAACGACACGCTGGACAAGATCGATCCCAAGGACCTCGACCAGAACGTGGCCGCCTGGGCGGCGCTCGCCTATGCGGTGGCCGAGATGCCCGGCAACTTCGGCCAGGCGCCGGAGCCGCAGCCGAGACGGTAGCCGGCTCACCCCCCCGGCGTATTGCCGTTGTCGCCGGGCCGCCCTTCCCGCTCGATGACCTCCGCCCGCAGCAGGTACTCGTCCGCCAGCAGCCGGTAGGCCGCGGCTCCGGTGGCGGACGGGTCGTACTCGAAGATGGTCTGGCCGGCCTCGGGAGCCTCGGCCAGGCGGGTGTTGATCCGGATCTCCATGGCGAAGACCAGCGGGCCCTGCTCGGCCCGGATGCGGTCGACCGTCCGGCGAGTGAGCTTCGTGCGGTAGTCCACCATGGTCAGGAGGATGCCCAGGGGCAGGGTGCGGGCGCCCGCGGTCCAGGCCAGGCGGTCGGCCGCGCCGATCAGGTTCATCACCCCGGTGATCGCCAGGTACTGCGGGCTCGACGGCACGATGAACGCGTTCGAGGCCACCAGGGCGTTCACCGGCAGGAGCGAGAGCGACGACGGGCAGTCGAGGAGGATGTGGTCGTAGCGGTCCTTCAAGGGGGCGAGCGCCGCCCTGAGCCGTCCTTCCTTCTTGCTGAAGACGCTCAGCTCCGCGTCCACCCGCTGCAAGTCGGCCGAGGAGGTCATCAGCGAAAGGCCGTCGGTCGAGGTCGGACGGACCGCTTCCCAGGCGGGCATGTTGTGGAGCAGCACGTCAGCGGACGAGGGGCCGAGCTGATCCCGCGGCACTCCCAGGGAGAGGGAGGCCGAAGACTGCGGGTCGAGGTCCACGAGCAGGACGCGCTTCCCCTGAGACGCCAGGGCGGCGCCGAGGTTGACGGCAGTCGTAGTTTTCCCCACTCCTCCCTTGCGGCTGACCAGGGCGGTAATCATTGATGAAACGTAATGTAACTCATCAGCCTATCGGTTGGCTCGCCCGGAGGAAGATCGGCCAGGAAATCGTCCTCGCGATTGTCCGCTTGCCGGGGGGATCGCCCCAGGCGGCCTCGATCCCCTCATGATTCTCTTCGATAGGGTCCGATCCGGTCTCCCGGACGTAGCGCTGGAAGGCCGACCACGTCCGCACGTAGGAAAGATACCGGTCGAGCTCCCATCGTTCCCTGTGGATGAAGGGCGGGGCCTCCGCCTCGGGAAAGGGGAAGGGGATGGTCCGGTACTCCTCGTTCACCCACTTGCGCTCGGGCGGCCACCAGGGCCCGACGATCCCATGGGCCAGCCGGTCGATCCAGGCGTCGACCGGAGGGCTCACCCGCGCCAGGTTGTAGGTCCAGACCGCGACCGCGCCGCCGGGGGCGAGCACCCGACGGGCCTCGGCGAAGAAGCGGTCGAAATCGAACCAGTGGAAGGCCTGGGCCGCGGCGACGAGGTCCACGGAGGCGTCCGGCAGGCCGGAGGCCTCCGCGGGAGCGACCCGGTACTCGACCCGAGGGTGGGGCTCGGCCTGCTCGAGCTGCTGCGCGCTGGGATCGGTGCCAATGACGCAGTCGAAGCGCTCGGCGAGCCCGAGCGCCGCCTGGCCGTTCCCCGTGCCCACGTCCCAGACGGTGCGCTTCCGGCGAGGAAGACTGGCCAGGAAGTCGAACAGCTCCTCCGGATATCCCGGCCGGTACGAGGCATAATCCCGCGCATGGCCGGAGAAGTGGTCCTTGAAGGTCATCTCGCGCCAAGCCTAGCGCACCCCGGCTGCCATGGTACGATCCGCCTCCATCACGCGGTTGTAACGCCATCGTCACATCCGGGGGGAGCCCAGTGAAAGCAGACGCCATCATCCGGTGGTTCATGCCCAAGGAGGAGCGCTTCCACGAGCTCTTCTCCGAAGACACCCGCAACCTGGTCGCCGCGGCGGGCCTGTTCACCGAGATTGCCCACAGCTCCAGCCTGCCGGAACGGGAGACCCTGGGGGTGCGGCTCAAGGAGATCGAGCATGAGGGGGACCGGATCACCCGCTCCATCTTCGACGCCCTGAACTCCACCTTCATCACCCCGTTCGACCGCGAAGACATCCGCGCCCTCACCACCGACCTGGACGACATCCTCGACTATCTCGAAGGAATGGCCCACTCCCTGGTCCTCTTCGACCTGGCAGACTCGCCCGAGGGGCTGCGGAAGTTCGCCGAGATCCTGTTCGAAATGGCGCGCGAGATCGACCGGCTCACGGCCCTGATCTGGGATCTGGGCAACGCGTCCAAGATCCAGGAGAGCACGGTCAGGATCTCCGACCTGGAGAACGAGGCCGACCGCCTCTACAACCGGATGATCGCCGACCTGTTCCGGTCGAACGGCCGCGACCCCCTCGAGATCCTGAAGTGGAAGGAGATCTACGAGGGCCTGGAAGACGCGTGCGACCAGTGCAAGAACTACACGCACATCATCGGCAACATCGTGGTGAAGAACTCCTGAGGCCGCGACCATGCCCCCCGGCTCCGGCTTGATCGTCTTCATCATCCTCATCGCCCTGGTTTTCGACTTCCTGAACGGCTTCCACGACGCCGCGAACTCGATCGCGACCGTGGTCTCCACGCGGGTGCTCTCGCCCCAGAAGGCCGTGATCTGGGCGGCCTTCTTCAATTTCATCGCCGCCTTCGTCCTGGGCACGCACGTGGCCAAGACCATCGGCAAGGGGATGATCGACCTCGCGGTGGTGACGCAGGAGGTCGTGCTGGCCGGTCTCCTGGGCGCGATCACCTGGAACCTGCTCACCTGGTACTGGGGCCTGCCGGTCTCCTCCTCGCACGCCCTGATCGGCGGCTATGCCGGAGCGGCGGTGGCCAAGGCCGGCATGGGATCGATCCTCTGGGCGGGCTGGACCAAGACGCTGATGTTCATCGTGCTCGCCCCGACCATCGGCATGTTGCTGGGGTTCTTCCTGATGGTCTCGGTGACCTGGATCTTCCGGCGCTGGCACCCGTCGCGCCTGGACCGGGTCTTCCGCCGGCTGCAGCTCGTTTCGGCGGGCCTGTACAGCCTGGGTCACGGCGGCAACGACGCGCAGAAGACCATGGGCATCATCACCGGCCTCCTGGTGGCGTCGGGCCAGCTCAAGGAATTCGTGGTGCCCCTCTGGGTGATCCTGATCAGCCACGCGGCCATCGCCTTCGGAACCATGTTCGGAGGCTGGCGGATCGTGAAGACCATGGGCACCCGGATCACCAAGCTGCAACCCTTCGGAGGCTTCTGCGCGGAGACCGCGGGCGCCATCACCCTGGTGGGGGCGACGCTGGGCGGCATCCCTGTGTCCACGACGCACACGATCACCGGCGCCATCATCGGCGTGGGCGCGACCAAGCGGCTCTCGGCGGTGAAATGGGGCGTCGCCGGCCGCATCGTCTGGGCCTGGGTGCTGACGATCCCCATCGCGGCGGCGGTCTCCGCGGCCTGCTACCTGCTCATCAGGCCGTTGTTCTGAGGCCCGCGTCACTCGGGTACATCCCCGAGTCGCGCGGTAAGGAGGTGAAGTCACCATGGCTACCGTGGACGACCAGGCAGGGAATCCCATCGAACTCTTCGAGCCCCGACGAGGCTAGACCGTGACTCCGGATTCCGGCATCACTCATCTTCTGCTCGCCTGGCGCGAGGGGGACCGCGGCGCGTTCGACCAGCTCGTGCCGGTGGTGTATGCCGAGCTGCGGCGCCTCGCCCATCGCTACATGCAGGGGGAGCGGGCCGGGCACCTGTTGCAGACCACGGCGCTGGTCCATGAGGCGTACTTCCGGCTGGTGGGGCTCGACAGGGAGTGGGAGGGACGCCGCCATTTCTTCGCGGTAGCGGCCCAGGTGATGCGGCAGATCCTGGTGGATTTCGCCCGGCGGCGCGGGGCGGGCAAGCGCGGCGGCGGCGCCGTGGCCGTGCCGCTCGACGAGGCGGCGGTCTCGCTCGAGCGCGCCGAGGAGCTGATCCGGCTCGACGACGCGCTCCAGGCTCTCGCGCAGCTCGACGCCCGCAAGGCCCACATCGTCGAGCTGCGCTTCTTCGGCGGCCTGACCATCGAGGAGACCGCGGAGGTCCTCGAGCTCTCTCACGCCACGGTCGAGCGCGATCTCAAGCTGGCCAAGGCCTGGCTGCAGCGGGAGATGGCCAGGTCATAGCGAATCCAGGAACGCCAGCAGGGCCTGGCGGTCGCGGACCGGAAGGGCCTTGAACGCCCGGCGGGCGGCGCGCGCCTCGCCGCCGTGCCAGAGGACGGCCTCTTCCGCTGAGCGCGCCCGACCATCGTGGAGGAGGCGGACTTCGCCGTCCACGGTCTTCAAGAGTCCCAGGCCCCACAGCGGAGCGGTCCGCCAGGACCGGCCTTCGAGCGAGCGGTCCGGCGCGCCGTCAAGGCGCAGGTCGGCAAGGTCGGCTCCGAGGTCGTGGAGGAGCAGGTCGGTGTAGGGATGGATCGTCTGACCTGCCAGCTCGGGCACGGCGGCATCGGCAGCGGTGCGCAGCTCGGGGAGGTGGCAGGAGGCGCAGCCGATGCGCCCGAACAGGACCTCTCCGCGCCGGACGTCCGGCAGGTCCCAGCCCCTCCGCGCGGGGACCGCGAGCAGCCGGGTGTAGCCCGTGAGCCGCCGCAGGCCGTCGCCGTCGATTTCGACGCCGAGGTCTTCGCGCAGCGCCTGCGCGACCTGGTGCTCCAGGCTCGGAGCGCTCGCCTTCCAGCCGAAGCGTCCTTGCCGGCCGGGGACGGCTTCGAGCAGACCGAGGCCGAGGAGCGCCGGGGGCATGCGCGCCGAGAGCCGGGTTTGCGGATGGAGAGGCCCCGACCGCAGCTCGGAGAGCCGGTAGCGGGGCCGCCGCAGCCGGTAGGGCGTGCCGTCCGGATACCGGCCGCGCTCCTCGGTCTCGACGATGTCCACCTTCCCCTCGGGAGCGAGCCCGGCCACGGCGCGGTCCTGGAGCTGGCCGCCATAGCGCGGCTCAGGCCGTCCGCCCGGCATGGACAGCCGCAGAAGGATCGGCGGCCCGGAGCCCTGGCCCGGCGGCCGGCCCCGCCCATCCTTGAAGTGGCAGCCGGCGCAGCTCGTCGCGTTGAAAAGAGGGCCGAGGAGCGGCTCGTCCCAGGTGCGCAGGAACAGGGCCTTGCCGCTCCGCACCAGCGGCCAGCGCTCCGGCTGCAGGTTGGCGAGGGATCGCCCGAAGGCGTTGCGCGTGGTGTCGAAGACCGTGGTGTCGCCGCCGCTCAGCGGCGGCGCGGCCGAAGCTACGGCCGCCGCCGCCGTCAGGAGGAACGCCAGGGCCGGAGCCCGGAGGTGGGAAGGCATGCTCCGCCTCAGGGGTAGACCGTCTCGTCCTGCAGGTGGATCGCCGACAGGTTGCCGGTGAGGGTCATCCCGTCGAACGACAGGTAGGGGTAGTGGCCCCCTTTCGCGACCTCCTCGATGAGGTGGACCTCGTCGCCGGTCACGGGAGTGCCGTCGGGCAGCAGGATCGCGGCGTCCTTGTCGAGCTCGATCATCCACCCGCAGGAGCCGTCGGCCATGCGGGCCATGAAGGTCCACATCGAGATGAGCCACATGACGAAGTCCTCGTCTTCGTTGAAGGTGATGAAGCGCTCGGAGTCGACCCCGCCCTGGCTGGCGACGAGCCGGCCCGCCCGGTAGACCAGTACCGCGTAGCGGCCCTTCCCGCCGGTGAAAGAGGCGCTCAGGCGGACCGTACCGTCGTCGTTCGCCCGCAGATCGGCGCGGCTGATGTCCTGGCCGTCGGCGCGGGCGGTGGTAAAGAAGGTGGAGCCTCCGCGCGCGGCGGGCTCTAGGGAGAGCGACGCCACCCAGGTCGTGGCCTGGCCGAGGGAGACGGCGACGCCGTCGGTCCCTTTCTCTCCCAGGTTGGCGACGGTGAGCGAGCCGTCGTCGCCGGTCTTGAGGAGGGCGTCACCGGTGGCGCAATGCTCCAGGCCGGCGAAGTCCGTGCAGTCCGCGGCGCGGACCGGCAGGGGAGCCGCGAGGGTGGCGGCGACGAGGGCCAGGAGGGCGAAGAGGAACGGACGGCGGAATCTCTGCGACATTCGGGGATCTCCTTGGTTTTGGGAGGCATGACCACCTCCGTTTCCACAAGGCGCAGACGGCGCGGGAATCCCCTCACCGGAGTTTGTGCCATGCTTGGCCGACCCGGAATGAGCGAGACCGCAGACGCGAAGGCCGAGCGCTGGCGCCGGATCGAGGCGCTCTTCCATGTGGCCCTGGAACGGACCGCCGGAGAGAGGTCCGCCTACCTGGACCGGGCCTGCGGCACGGATGAGGAACTGCGGCGGGAGGTCGAGTCGCTGCTGGCGGCGGAGAGTGCGGAGGACCGCATCGAGCGCGCCGTGGCCGGCGGCATCGTCCTCGCGGCGGAGGCGGAAGCAGAGACGATCCCGCAGCGTATCGGCCCCTACCGCCTGCTGGGCGAGATCGGCCGCGGCGGGCTCGGCACGGTCTACCTCGCCGAGCGCGACGAGCCGTTCCGCATGCAGGCCGCCCTGAAGCTCGTGCGGCGGGGGCTCGACACCGAGGAGATCGTGGCGCGCCTGCGCCAGGAGCGGCAGATCCTGGCGCGGCTCGACCATCCCAACATCGCCCGGCTCCTCGACGGCGGCAGCACGGAGGACGGCCGCCCGTATTTCCTCATGGAGCGCGTCCAGGGCGAGCCGATCGACCTGTGGTGCGCCCGCCGGGGGGCGGCGCTGCGCGAGCGCCTCGACCTCTTCGTCACCGTCTGCGGCGCCGTGCAGTATGCCCACCAGAGCCTGGTCGTGCACCGCGACCTGAAGCCGAGCAACCTGCTGGTGACGGCGGACGGGGTGCCCAAGCTGCTCGACTTCGGGATCGCCAAGCTCCTCGATCCCGAGGGGTTTCCTCAGGCGTCTCTGGCTACGCGGGCGGAGATGCGGCTGCTGACGCCGGCCTACGCGAGCCCGGAGCAGATCCAGGGGCTGCCGCTGACCACGGCCACGGACGTCTATTCGCTGGGCGTCCTCCTGTACAGGCTCCTCACCGGCCGCCACCCCTACGCGCTGACCGGACGGACGGCGTCCGCCCTGGAGCGGGAGATCCTCGCGGGCGAGCCGCTCCTGCCCAGCCAGGCGGTGGGCCACGGCGAGGCGGAGATCGACGATCCGCTCTGGTCGGGCGCCGACGCGGCGCGCCGGCTGCGGCGCCGCTTGCCGGGGGACCTCGACACGATCGTCCTCACCGCGCTGCGCAAGGAGCCGCGGGAGCGCTATGCGTCGGCCGAGCAGCTCGCCGACGACCTGCGCCGCCATCTCGCGGGCCTGCCGGTGCGGGCGCGGCGGAGCACGCTGTTCTACCGCGCGGGGCGCTTCACCCGGCGGCATCGCACCGCGCTCTCGGCCGCGGCGCTGGCCGCGGCCGGACTGATCGCCGGCACCGCCGCAGCCCTGTGGCAGGCGAGCCAGGCCGGCCAGGCGAGGGCGCGGGCGGAGGGGCTGCTCGCGGAATCGGAGATCCAGCGCACCAAGGCGGAGAGGATCTCGGGCTTCCTCGTCGACCTGTTCGAGATCTCGGAGCCCGAGCGGGCGCGCGGCGCCACGATGACGGCGCGCGAGATCCTCGACCGTGGCGCAGAGGGGATCCGCCACGGTGATCCGGCGCTGGCGCGTGAGCCGGAGGCCCAGGCGGCGCTCCTGGCGACCGTGGGGCAGGTGTATCAGAAGCTCGGTCTCTATGCGCAGGCCGAGCTACTGCTGCGCCAGGCGCTGGACCTGCGCCGGCGGGTCCTGGGCGGCGATCATGCCGATACGGCCGCCAGCCACAGCGAGCTCGGCCTGCTGCTGATCGACCGCGGTGTCTATGAAGAGGCCGAGAGCCACCTGCGGCAGGCGCTGGCCATCCGGCGCCGCGGTGGTGCCGACGGCGCCGACGTGGGGAAGTGCCTGAACGACCTCGGCCTGGCTCTCTATTACCAGGGCCGCATCGAGGAGGCCGGCGCCTTCCTGCGCTTCGCGCTCGCGGCCCGCCGGCGCTCCCTAGGGCCGAGCCATCCGGCCGTCGGCGAGACGCTCAACAACTAGGCGGCCATCCGGCTCCAGATGCGCGACTGGCAGGCCGGAGAGGAGGCGCTGCGGCAGGCACTGGCGATCCATCGCGGGGCTTATGGCAGCGACCACCCCGAGGTCGCCATCACCCTCAGCAACCTCGGGGTCGCGCTCGAACGGCAGGGGCGCCTCGAGGAGGCCGAGACGGTGCTGCGCGAGGCGCTGGCGATCCGGCAAAGGCTCCTCGGCCGCGCGCATCCCGAGATCGCCGACACGCTGAGCAACCTGTCGCAGGTCCAGCGGCGGCGCGGCGACCTCGCGGCCGCCCGGGCTTCTCTCGCGGAGGCCGTGGCCCTCGACCGCGAGGCGCTCGGACGGGACCATCCTACCGTCGCCGTGCTGCTCGGCAACCTCGGCGAGGTGGAGCTGGCCGCCGGCGACTTCGCCCGGGCGGAGGCCGCGTTCCGGGAGATGCTGCGCATCCGCGGCCTCGGCGTTTCCGCCGGGAGCCCGGGGACGGCGTTTCCCCTCGGCAAGCTCGGCCTCGTGGCCCTGTCGCGCGGCGATCCGCGGTCTGCCGAGCCGCTCCTGCGCGAGGCGCTGGCGATCCGGCAACGGCAGTGGGGCCCCGGCTCGTGGCAGGTGGCGGAGAGCGAGAGCCTGCTCGGCGGCTGCCTGGCCGCGCAGGGACGGACGCGGGAGGCCAGGGTTCTGCTCGAGCGCAGCACGGCAGCCCTGCGCGCGAGCCTCGGCGAAAGCTCCGAGCTCACGCGCAGGGCGGAGGCGTTCCTCAAGGACATCAAGGACCCACTGTAGAGACGCCCCGTGGGGCGTCTCTGTCCGCCGACCGGTGGTGGCCTCGGAAAGGGTATTGCCGCTGCGGAGACGCCCCACGGGGCGTCTCTACAGTGGGAGGAAAGGTCAGCGAACCATCGCCCATTTCAGGGGGGCGTCCCCGGCGGGCATTCGCCGGAGGAGAGGATGCGGATCTGCCCGCTCTCGGGCTCCCAGCCGTGTGCCAGGGACGGATTGGGGAACCCCGGGATGACCCCGAACAGGGGCAAGCCGACCGCCACTGCCGCGATGCCCTCAGGTTTCGTACACGCCGAGCTGCCCCGGGCCTCCAGTCGCCAGGTGACGCCTGCCACGGCGAGGACGTAGCTCGCCTTGCCGGGCACCTCGACGCCTGCCGCGACCTCCGAGCGCAGGATCAGCTCCGGCAGAGCACCACTCGAATCGGACCAGAGATCGGTCTGCGTCCTGTCGCTGACCTGGCCAGGGCTCGCCGCGCGCTGCTCGTCGCCCGCCGCGAACAGGACGGTTCCGCCGGAGAGCAGCGTGGCGGACCAGCGGGCCGAGGCTTGGGCGCCGGGGGTGGCGGTGACGGTCTCCGCGAAGGCGCGCGAGACCAGCGTGGCGTCATATTCGACCGAGGGAGCGCAGGGAGCCGCGCACGGCGAGAGGATCGGACGGCCGAGCTTCAGGCTGAGCCTCTCGTCACCGCTGACGACGGTCTCTTCGGCGCCGCCCGGCATGCTGCGCCAGCACCTCTGGCGCAGCGCGATCCCGGTCTCGCGCGCCGAGGACAGGGAGGCCGCCGCGGCGTGTACGAACATCCC